>CAZFDP010000100.1:0-6542 GCA_964518185.1 uncultured Phocaeicola sp.
TGTTTTAAAATGATTTTGATTGGAACACAGAGTCACGGAGACACAGAGTCTTTAAACTAAAACTTAAATTATTCTCTGCGTCTTTGTGTCTCTGTGTTCTGTAAATGAATACAGATCCTTCACTGCGTTCAGGATGACACAATATTAGTCCTTGATAATGGAAGTGAGTGGGTGACGGTTGCCTTCCACGGTCTTGAGGAATGCCTTGGCCGAACCGAAATTCAAGTACAAATCCAAGCGGACAGGCAAGTGGTTCTTGTCATCGGTTACATAGAAAGTAATGACTTCCTTTTCCTTGCCTTTCTTGTCGTACTCTACCAACGAGAACACCAAACAACGGTACTTTACATCGTTCTCGGCCTTGAAGTTCTTTTTTCCTCGATAGATAAGCGTTTGTTCTTCGATACGTTTGCCGGTAGCCATGGGAAAAAGGATTTTATCACCCACCTTGTAATCTGTAGGATCATAGGAGCGTGCCTGCAACAAGATGCTGAGCATATCGAACACACAATCCTCACTGATGTCCTTGGCGGTCACCGTATCGCGGCCACGCACTTTACGCTGTTGATTCACTACACTCTCTCCGTTGACATAATCAAACCACACTTCGTCCACCGAATACCGGCTTCCCTCTTCAGCTCCCTTACGGAAATATTGAGGCTGCAAACGGTCGGTTGTAATACAAGTGAGTGTATCGCGCATCTTGAAGAAGAAGTCTACCTTAGAATTACTTACGCACAATAATTCTGTCTTGTAGCAAGGCTTTCCCTGATAAGTGGTGGCGGTAAGGTCCATCTTAGCTTCCCCCGCATTCACCCAAATGAATTTCCAGTTGAACTTCAGTTCGTATGTCAGTTTCTCGCCTACTTGTATAGCTTCATTCTTGGCTGTACATTGTGCCTGCACATCTATAAAAGCCGCAAGCATACACCCTATCATCACCATCCATCTTCTCATGCTCTTCCTAATTTCTTTGCGCGTTCTTTATTTCTATCCTTCACCTTTTTCTGTTCTTCCGGCTTTTGTTTCTTGATTTCATCCAATTTCTGACGGTCCAATGGAACTTCGTGTATATTCCAAGTCTCTTCAAACTCAAAGTTTGCCTTCATCTCCCACACTTTCGGGAAATAATAGACCTCTTCGGGCTGTAATCCTTCTTCATAATTACCGGTATCCCATTTGCCATTTCCGTTACGGTCTACCAACAAACGGATGTAATACTTGGTGTTGGGATTCAAGAAATAGAAGTCGGCAGTATTCTCTGCACTTACCGGTTGTTGCCGGAGTACCTTACCACCATTGTCGAGCAACTCTACAATGGAACCTTCAGGTGCACCCACCATATTGAGCAACAAAGTACCATACTCGTCCAGCTTCTTCACCTTCAACGTTTGCTGTACCTTATTGGTATGAAGTCCGTATAATCCGACAATGGCTGCCGAATCAACCGTCAACTGGTATTCTTTCTCGGGTTCCCACTGGGCCAATATCTCATAAGTTCGAGGTTTGACAGAATCGGCCACAAACAAGAAAGGAGTCGGTTCCCACAGTGTATCGACCTTCACTTCCAGATGAATGGCAGATGTATCGATGGAAGCCAACGGCTCTTCAAAGGAAAGCACAATGTTGTTATAGATGTCGAACGAGCCGGCTGCATCCACTTTCATATTCAGGAACTTCATGGGTTCTTCTTCGGGCTCCAGACCTTTTTTCTCGCGTTTCTTACGTTCCTTTTCCTTCTTCTCGTCTTCTTCCTTTTTCAACTTTTCTTTTTGGGCACGAGTCAGCTTGTTGGCCAAATACAACGTATCGGTGGTAGGCACCAACTGATCCAGCGTATCGGTATATAAATAATCAAGCTGTATGGCCAAGGTATCCATAAGGTATACCAACGAATCCTTTATCCAATAGCAGATAGAGTCATTCCGGGGAGTGGTTTCGATGACAAACATATCCTTTTCATCGAAATTCAATCCCTTGATGGCAGGCAACGTATCGGCCTTGGCACTGAATGTCAGAATAAAGTGATTTTCCTTATCGCGCTGGCTGCGGGTAAGATACTGACGGGTATTTTCCGCCTTGAAGGCACGCAAAATCAAGCTATCGGGCAAAAAACGGGTATAGTTCACTGTCTTGATAGTATCGATGGTGAGCGTATCTTTCCACACTGTATCCTGGCGGGTAGCCGGCATCATATCGGGAACAATAATAGAATCGAGGAATGCAATCTGTTCCGTTTTGGAATCGTACAGATAGTTCTGGTTTCCATCCTTCAATGCGTAAATATGATATTTGCCGGGTGCCACTCCACGAATGGAGAAACGGCCGCGGCTGTCGGTACGCGATACACGGTCGAACGGCTTGGTTGTAAATGCACTGTCGCTCAAATCTCTGTGAAGTCCCACTTGAATCCCCTTAATAGGCTCCAGGTCTTCGGCCTGCAATACGGTACCTGCCACTTCCATCGTATCGATGGTAGGTCCCGTTGAGAAGGAATACGAAAAATTACCCATCGGGTTACTTTCGTTATTGTCTACGATGGCATCCGAGAAATCAATGGTATAAGTAGTCGAATCTTTTAAAGAATCAATGAGTTCTACTACCACCTTCTTTCCTACCACTTTCAGTTCGGGTTGCTCCATCTGTGGTGGAGAAAAGACAACTTTTTCCGATGCTTTCTCTAATTTGATGAACTCATCGAACTCCAGTTCTATTTTCTGCTTTTTATTATTCACGGCACGCAATGCCGGTGTACCTCCCACAAACTTGGGCGGTTCTTCGTCGTAAGGTCCACCGTCGGGTGTACCGATACTGGCACACGAATAAGCCACTATAACCAATAGCAACAGTAAGGGAAATCTATGTTTTTTCCAATTCATTCTTTCACGTTCAAGCTTAACAGTTCGTCTATATAATCGCGTACATTGCTCAATCGGGGTACTTTATGCTGCCCACCCAACTTTCCCTTATTTTTCAGCCAGTCATGGAAAAGATGAGGACGTGCCTCTACAATTTCGAGTGGTTGCAAAGTAATGTTCTTATAACGTTTGGCTTCATAATCGGAGTTTATAGCTTGCAAGGAGCTGTCGAGCACCTGGGCAAACTTTTCCAACGAATCGGGCTTTACGGCAAATTCTATCAACCATTGGTGACGGCACTTGGCCTCGGCATCCATAAATACAGGAGCAGCCGTATATTCCGCCACTTGTGCACCGGTAGCCTTACAAGCAGCCGCCAGTCCCTGTTCGGCATTGTCTACCATCAGTTCTTCACCAAACGCATTGATGAAGTGTTTGGTCCGGCCGGTAATGACAAACTTATAAGGGTCCTTGGAAGTGAACTTCACCGTATCGCCAATGATGTATCGCCACAAGCCGCACGAGGTACTGATAACCATGGCATAGTTTTTGTTCAGTTCCACTCCCCATAACGGCACGACAGTAGGATGGGGCGAATCGAATTCATCCATCGGGATAAACTCATAGAAAACATCATAGTCTATCATCAACAACATGGCAGGATCGTCCGGATTGTTCTGCAAACCGAAGAAACCTTCGCTGGCATTATAAGTTTCCATATAATGCATATTACTGTTACGGATAATCTGCTTATATTGTTCACGATAAGGAGTAAATGCCACCCCACCGTGCCAGAAGACTTCCAAATTGGGCCATACTTCGGACAGATTGTCTGTACCCTTCAGTTCCAACACCCGCTTGATGACTGCCAGCATCCACGAAGGCACCCCCGACAAGTTGGTTACATTCTTGTCCATAGCCATACGGGCTATCTTTTCCATCTTCTCTTCAAAGTCGCTCAACAAGGCCACTTCTTTTTTCGGGACCCGGATAAGGTTTACCAAAGGATTGATGTTTTCTATCAAAATGGCCGAGAGGTCGCCCACCAAACTATGCTTCAAATTATAATTGGGTGCATGACTACCACCCAAGATGAGTGCCTTCCCTGAAAACAGGCGGCTCTCGGGATAACGCTGCAGATACAAAGCCACAGCATCCTGTCCGCCGGCATAATGTACCTTCTGCAAACCCTCTTTGCTGACGGGAATAAACTTGCTCTTGTCGTTTGTGGTACCCGACGACTTGGCATACCATTGCACTTGTCCGGGCCACAATACATCCTTCTCGCCATGACGCATACGGTCTACATATCCCTTAATTTCCTCGTAGGTCTGTACGGGTACCCGTTGGAAGTCCTGATAACCTCCTATATGTTGATAGTCATATTTCTTCCCCCACTCCGTCGACGAAGCCTTTGCAGTCAATGCCCGAAGCACCTTAGTCTGAATGGCTTCGGTATGAGTTGTATATGCAGCTATCGCCTTCTGTCGGGGCTTGAATATGGTTCCTATTAATTTCGTTGAATTCATCTTTTTCTTATCTCTCTGATAATAATCTGCAAAAATAACCTTTTCTGATGGAATAGCAGAGAGTTGATTATTTTTTTTATACTTTTCTATATTACTTTTATTTTTTTCTATCTTTGCGTAGGATTAATCACGTTGTTATAAACATAAAAGAGCCATGAGAATAGGAATCTTGACATCAGGTGGCGACTGCCCGGGCATAAATGCCACCATCAGAGGCGTTTGCAAGACAGCCATCAACCATTATGGGATGGAAGTATATGGTATTCAAAGCGGATTCCGCGGGTTGATAGACAATGATATAGCCCCCTTGACCGACAAAGACCTGACGGGTTTATTGAATTTGGGCGGTACCATTTTAGGTACATCCCGCGAGAAGCCCTTCAAGAAACGGTCCATGGGCAACAAGCCATCGCTGATATTGGAAAACATCCGTAACCTGCAATTGGACTGTGTAGTATGTATCGGTGGGAACGGCACCCAAAAGACAGCCTATAAGTTGGCCGAATTAGGAGTCAATGTGGTATCTATCCCCAAGACCATTGACAATGACATTTGGGGAACCGACATGTCCTTTGGTTTCGATTCAGCCGTAACCATTGCTACCGATGCCATTGACCGACTTCATTCCACAGCCAGTTCGCACCAGCGTGTAATGGTGATTGAAGTAATGGGACATAAAGCAGGCTGGATAGCCCTTTATTCGGGGATGGCCGGAGGAGGTGACGTAATTCTGTTGCCCGAAATTCCTTATAACATACGTAACATTGGCAATACCATCATCGAACGACTGAAGAAAGGAAAGCCTTATTCCATCGTAGTAGTAGCCGAAGGAATACAAACAGCCGACGGGAAGAAGGCAGCCGAGTACATTGCCCAAGAAATAGAATACGAAACCGGATTCGAAACGCGCGAAACCGTATTAGGCTATATACAACGCGGAGGTTCGCCCACTGCATTCGACCGTAACTTGGCTACCCGTATGGGTGGTTATGCCACCGAAATGATAGCTACAGGACAATTCGGAAGGATGGTTGCCCTACAAGGTGCTACCATCGGCTCCATTCCATTGGAAAATGTAGCCGGAAAACTGAAATTAGTAAATGAGGACCACGACTTGATTATACAAGGGAAACGGATGGGAATCTGCTTCGGCTGATTACTCCATGCCCAGGAAGGCAGCCTCTTCGGCCGCACTGACAATCGATTCACGATCGGCAGGTCTTCTTAATTCTTCAATAACGGCTGTTTGGACAGGAACGGCCGTTGTTTTTTCTTCATAAACCTCTACCTTTTCCGTATCTCCTTCGCGTACAGCTTTCGCTTTCAACACCTTCTCCATAAACGAAGCGTTTTTCCTTATCAGGTTCAGAGACTCATGAGCGGCTATTTGTTGCGATTCCTTTTTAGAATACCCCATACCTTTACCGGCATGAATGCCTTCGATGACAATTTCCGATTCAAAAGTAGGGCTATTGAAGCTATCGAATCCTTGATTAATCAGTTCAAACGTTATCTCCATCCTGTTCTTCTGGCTCCACTCTATGAGTTTTGACTTGAAGTTGACTTCCTTACGCGAAATATTATCCAAATCAATGTGTTGCCCGATAATGCGGTGTTCCAAGAAATACTTGCAGGCATAATACCCTCTGTCCAAATAGATGGCACCTACCAACGCTTCGAATGCATTGCCCCCCATGTAACTGTTGTGAGCCGACTGACGGGTATTGAACTTAACCAGTTTGGACAAACCTATCTGTTCGGCTACCCGGTTCAATGTCTCGCGCGACACTATTTTCGAACGGGTATTCGTGAGGAAACCTTCACGCTTGCCTTCAAATTTCTGATAAAGAAGGTCGGCCACTACCGCATCAAGAATAGCATCGCCCAAGAACTCCAACCGTTCATTATTGAGCAAACGTCCCTTATCAGACTTCACCGACGAAGATTTGTGAAGCAAAGCCTGTTCATAAATGCGGATATTCCGCGGATAAAATCCTAATATCTTATAAAAACAAAGATAAGACTCCTTGTCCTTACGGAAAAGAAGCCTTACCTTGTCAATAACATTACCAAACACGATTATTCAGCGTATTTTTTAACGATTACACATGCATTGTGTCCACCAAAACCGAATGTATTGCTCAATGCAGCACGA
>CAZFDP010000101.1:0-6505 GCA_964518185.1 uncultured Phocaeicola sp.
ATAGCCTGTACTGTTCAATTCGTGTCCCAATGAGTAGACGGCACCTATATTCAATACGTGCTTGTCCTTCAACTGATGTGTATATTGCAAACCGAAATCAAGTTTGTAGTCGCTTACTTCAATCTTATGTGTGCGGGCACTGCTGAAAGCATTCGAATTGCTGAATGCTGTTGCTGCTGTGTGACTGATGTCACCGTACAGATAAGAAAAGTTGGCGCCTACAGACAAACCTTTGAATACATTATATCCCAATCCTACGAATACTTGTTGCAGCCCACCTTCTCCATTATAAGATTGTGTGGCTGTGGTGGTAGTTCCATGTTCGTCTGTTGTGACCACATTACTTCTGCTCATGTTGTATCCTACGTTAGAATAGGGCAGGAAACCGGCGGTAAATCCCAAGCCTTTGGTTAAACGGAACTGCATGGAGAGATAATCCACACTGGAGTTCTTGGCATTGGTCTTTATGCTACCTTCCTTGAAATTGGCATTTTGTAAGGACATGCCTGCATCGAAGATAAAGGTCAACGAATCTACAGCCGAATATGAAGCCGGATTCGAAGCATTTATATGTGCTCCGTTGCGGAGGCCATACGAGATGCCACCCATCGCTTGGCTATTGCCGAAACTTTGGTCGGACAATTGTCCGAAACCATAGCGTGTGTAGGGCGAATTGGTCGTAGTTTGTGCCATCAGCCCTACGCTTATCATCCACACTAAGCACGCACTAATCCATAACTTATATCTTGTCATTATAGTCTAATATTCTGTTTAAACCTTTTAATACTAAAAATCTATCTGCAAAGATGACACTTTTTAATTTGGTATCAAAAGAAAAATCGTCTCCGCCCGTTAAAAAAACCAAAAGTTCGGGATAATTCTTTTGAAGTTGCCGAATATAGCCACTCATTTCGAACTCAATGCCATGAATTACACCTGCGCGGATGGCCGTTTCTGTTGTTTGGCCATACATGGGTCTTTCTCCTTTTGGCGACACTTTTGGCAATTTGTCGGTAAAAATGTTGAGTGCCTTGAATCTCATTCTCATACCTGGTGAGATGTTCCCGCCATGGTAATTCCCATCCTTGTCAATGAAGTCGTAAGTAATGCATGTGCCTGCATCGATAACCAGTACATCGTGTCCGGGTTTCAAGTAATTCGCGGCAACTGCAGCAGCCAAACGGTCCATACCCAGTGTCTGTGGACTTTCGTACAGATTGGTGATGGGGACGGGTGTCCGGTAACTTAATTCAATGACCGGAAAAGAAAGTGCTTCCAATTGTTTGCGTATGGTATTACTCAACGTAATGACCGATGCTATAATACCTCTCTTGATGGAATATTTGTGGCAGAACATAGGCAAACAATCCAATGAATGATTGGAGCCACGGAATACTTCCACTAATTTGTCCTTGTCAAAAATGGCAATCTTGGCAACAGAATTTCCGATATCTATTATTAAATTCACTCTTTTATTTTTTTTGCGTGTGCAAAGTAACGTAAAAAATCAATAGGAAGTGTCATAAAAAATAGTTTTTATGAGGAATAAATGATTTTTAGGTGTACTTTTGCATCCGAAATCGGTATAACGGATGTTATACCTTATTTATATATATATGAAGAATTGGATTCTTTTATTGTTTTGCTTGGTTGTAGGATGGCTTCCAGTACAGTCGGAAGAAGTAAAGTCCGATAGTGTGCGGATTAGCTTGCTCACTTGTGAACCCGGCGATGAAATTTATGCATTGTTTGGTCATACGGCCATCCGATACGAGAACTATACCCGGAAACAGGATTTTGTGTTCAATTACGGAATGTTCAGTTTCAATACACCTAACTTTGTGATGCGTTTTTTGATGGGGAAGACGGATTATCAATTAGGTGTGGTACCTTATTCCTATTTTGCTATGGAGTATGCCGAAAGAGGGTCTTCTGTTTATCAGCAAGTATTGAATCTCACTACGGAAGAAAAACAGAAACTGGTCCGTTTGTTGGACGAAAATTATCATCCCAAGAACCGCACCTATCGATATAATTACTTTTATGACAATTGTACCACTCGGGCTCGTGATAAGATAGAAGAATGCATTGATGGTAAAGTGGTTTACGAAGAAACGGGCAAGGTACGCTCTTATCGTGACATTATTCATGAGTTTACCGCCGGAAACGATTGGGATGAATTCGGTATCGACTTATGTTTAGGTGCAGAGGCCGATGAGCCTATCAGCGAACGGAAGCAGATGTTTGCCCCTTTTTATATGTTGGAGGCTGCTCGTAATGCCACTATCGTGCGAGGGGATTCGTTAGTGCCTTTCGTCTTGACGGAAGAAAAAATGGAAAGCGACGTTTTAGGTGAAGGAAAACATCGTTTTCCGGTGAGCAAAACGATGTTTTCCGTAGCGCTGTTTGTCATTACTTGTCTGATGGCATGGTGGAGTAACCGAAAAGGGAAAGTCATTTGGTTATGGGATGTCTTGTTGTTTGGTGCACAAGGTATTGGCGGGTGTATCATTGCCTTCCTTTTCTTCTTTTCAGTTCACCCCACGGTAGGGAGCAATTGGGTGTTGGCTTTGTTGAATCCCCTTCCATTGCTATATCTTCCGTTTATGGTATATAAAGCGGTTAAGCGTAAAAAAGATCCTTATCATTGGGTAAATGTGGTGTATTTAACACTATTTATGATATTAATGCCGTTTATACCTCAAAAATTTAACATAACAATGTTACCTTTGGCATGGTGTTTGTTGATATGTTCGGCAGGACACTTGATTTTATATTATCGGAAAAGATTCAAATGAAAGGACGTTTGTTGACATCGCTATTGGCGGTAATCGCATTGTCCGGACTTCAGGCTCAAGAAGTGCCGGCGGTTCCTAAGTTGGTGGTAGGACTTACCATCGACCAGCTTCGTATGGATTATGTGGAAGCCTTTTCGGCCATGTATGGCGAAAGAGGCTTCAAACGGTTGATGAAGGAAGGAAGGATTTACTACAATGCTGAGTACGATTTTGTCGATGTAGACAAATCTTCGGCCATAGCGGCAATCTATACAGGTGCCAATCCTTATGTAAATGGTATTGTGGCCGATGCTTGGTTGGATAGAAGTACATTGCAGGTAATCAACTGTGTAGACGATATCAATTTTATGGGGATTTATACATCCGAATCTACTTCACCGGCTCGTTTGAAGGTTTCCAATTTATCGGATGAAGTGACTATCGCCACACAAGGTATGTCTGAAGTCTATTCCATTGCCCCAACGCGTGAAATGGCCGTCTTGTCGGCCGGTCATGCTTCGAAAGGAGCCTTTTGGATAAACGATGAAACGGGTAAATGGAGCGGAACCACTTACTACAACGATTTTCCCAAATGGGTGTCTTCGTATAACGACCGCCAGGGACTTGACTTCCGTATCGGTGAATTGACATGGGGGCCATATTTGCCTGTAACGGCTTATAAATATTTGACGACAGATACCAAGCAGGTAACCTTCAAGCATAAATTCGACGACGAACGGAGGAACAAATACCGTAAGTTCAAGACCAGTCCGTATGCCAACGATGAAGTAAACCGTTTGGTGAATGCCTGTTTGAACAATACTCCGATAGGAAAAGACTATATACCCGATTTGTTGAACTTGGCATATTATGCCGGAAATTACGACCATCAGCCTTCTACCGTATATCCGATGGAGATGCAGGATGTATATGTGCGTCTGGACAACAGCTTGGCCGAGTTGATGGATATTATAGATCGGAAAGTGGGACTGGACAATACGCTTTTCTTTATTACCTCTACCGGTTATACGGAACCGGAACCTATTGATCCACAGCAATATCGTATTCCTACGGGCGAATTTCACATCAAACGTTGTACGGCTCTGTTAAACCTCTATTTGGCGGCTATTTATGGCGAGGGACAATACGTGGAGGCTTACCATGAACGGGAAATCTATCTGAATCATAAGCTTATAGAACAAAAACAATTGAATTTGTCCGAGGTCTTGAACCGTTCTTCGGAATTCCTCGTGCAGTTCAGTGGGGTGAAGGATGTGTATTCTTCCCAGCGTTTGCAATTAGGCTCCTGGACACCGGAAATCGATAAGATAAAGAACCGCTATAATCCATCCTGTTCGGGAGACTTATGGATTGAAGTGCTTCCGGGATGGTCGGTTGTGCGCGACCATTCTTTGGACACTCAGGTAGTGAGAGATATTTATACATCGGCTCCTCTGATTTTTATCGGATGGAATGTAAAACCCGAAATACTTCATACTCCAGTCAAGATAGGACACATTGCGCCTACACTGACACATTTCATGCGTATTCGTGCACCGAATGCCGCCGTTTTGGCTCCAATAATGGATATCCGTAAATAATATTCGGGTTAGAAGTGCAAATAAATCAGCATTTTATTGTAACTTTGCCCTCCAAACATTCAATTTAGTAAGAAAATAAAAAATAATATACAATGGGATTTAATGAATTTATCGGAAAACTTTTCGGTAATAAGGCCACTCGCGATATGAAGGAAATCAAGCCGTGGGTAGATAAAGTAAAGGCCATATATCCGGAAATTTCCAAATTAAGCAATGATGAGTTGCGTGCTCGTACTGAAGAACTGAAGAAATATATCAAGGCTTCAGCAGAAGAAGAACAAAAGAAAATCGAAGAACTGAAAGCTACGGTCGAGGCAACCGACATAGAAAAGCGTGAACCTATCTTCGCTCAAATCGATAAGCTGGAAAAAGAAGTATTGGAAAAATACGAAAAAGCTTTGGATGAAGTGCATCCACAGGCTTTTGCCATCGTGAAGGATACGGCTCGCCGTTTTACAGAAAACGAAGAAGTGGTGGTTACCGCTACAGAGTTCGACCGTCTGTTGGCCGGACAAGGTAAGGACTTTGTACGTATCGAAGGCGATAAGGCCATTTGGCAGAACCACTGGATTGCCGGTGGCAATGAGATGACATGGGCTATGGTGCATTACGATGTACAGCTCTTTGGGGGGACCGTACTTCATAAAGGTAAGATTGCCGAAATGGCAACAGGTGAAGGTAAGACATTAGTGGCAACTTTGCCGGTATTCTTGAATGCATTGACCGGTAATGGTGTACATGTGGTAACCGTGAACGATTATCTGGCCAAGCGTGACTCTGAATGGATGGGACCGCTTTATCAATTCCATGGTTTGAGTGTAGATTGTATCGACAAGCACCAACCTAACTCTGATGCCCGTCGTCGGGCTTATTTAGCCGATATTACTTTCGGTACCAACAATGAATTCGGTTTCGACTACCTGCGTGACAATATGGCTACAAGTCCTGCCGATTTGGTACAGCGTAAACATAACTATGCCATTGTCGACGAAGTGGACTCCGTATTGATTGACGATGCCCGTACACCTTTGATTATCTCAGGTCCGGTTCCTAAGGGCGAAGACCAATTGTTCGATCAGCTCCGTCCGTTGGTAGAGCGTTTGGTAGAAGCTCAGCGTCGTTTGGCTACCCAATATTTGACCGATGCCAAGCGTCAGATTGCTTCAGACGATCAGAAAGAAGTGGAAGCCGGTTTCCTTGCTTTGTTCCGTAGCCATAAGGCATTGCCTAAGAGTAAGGCTTTGATTAAATACTTGAGCGAACCAGGTATCAAGGCCGGTATGCTCAAGACCGAAGAAATCTACATGGAACAGAACAACAAGCGTATGCCCGAAGCTACCGATCCGTTGTACTTCGTTATCGATGAAAAACTGAAGAGTGTGGATTTGACTGATAAGGGTATCGAATTGATTACCGGTAATGCTTCCGATCCTACGTTGTTCGTACTTCCTGATATTGCTGCCGAGTTGTCCGAATTGGAAAACCAAGGGTTGAACGACGAAGACAAGTTGGCCAAGAAAGATGAATTGCTGACTAACTATGCCGTCAAGTCCGAACGTGTACATACCATCAACCAGTTGCTGAAGGCATATACCATGTTCGAAAAGGATACAGATTATGTGGTACTCGACGGACAGGTGAAGATTGTAGACGAACAAACCGGTCGTATCATGGATGGTCGTCGTTGGAGCGATGGCTTGCATCAGGCTGTCGAAGCCAAGGAAGGTGTGAAGATTGAAGCCGCTACCCAGACATTCGCTACCATTACCTTGCAGAACTATTTCCGTATGTACCACAAACTTTCGGGTATGACTGGTACTGCTGAAACGGAAGCCGGTGAATTTTGGGATATCTACAAGCTCGATGTGGTGGTAATTCCAACCAATCGCCCCATTGCCCGTAAGGATATGAACGACCGCGTTTATAAGACCAAACGCGAAAAGTATAAGGCTGTCATCGAAGAAATCGAAAAGATGGTCGAAGCCGGACGTCCGGTATTGGTAGGTACTACCTCTGTCGAAATTTCTGAAATGTTGAGCAAGATGCTTTCTTTGAGAAAGATTGAACACAATGTGTTGAATGCGAAGCTTCACCAGAAGGAAGCGGACATCGTGGCCCGTGCCGGTC
>CAZFDP010000102.1:0-6495 GCA_964518185.1 uncultured Phocaeicola sp.
CCTTTCAACAAATCATTGTTTCGATCTGCAGCAGTAGGCACGATGGCAGAAGTTTCATATAATTGGTCAAAATGAGGTGCCTGTTCCAAGCCTTCCATGACAAGAATATCTTCGGCTACCGGTTTACCTTGATAATAGCCTACAGCACGAAGTACATTGTATCGTATATCTCGATTTTCCCAAATGAAATGTGTCCCGACACCCTGATTTATCTTACTGCCCATATATAAATGATTCGTTGCATCATTATAAAGCAATACACTATCACAGTTACTATACGCTTCAATAGTAGCCCGGCGAACTCCGTTCTTAAAACGATTGTTCCACGTATGTGAAACCAAATAAACCATCGGCTCATCGGCTGCTTTCACATAATTAGCTTTGTACATATAATATACATCTAATGGTTCTTCCCATGGGGTAACCAATCCTTTATAATTGAATGGTCCCACTTTATCAACTTTACGATAAGCCTCATCCGGTTGGCATCTTCCCGGATTGTCATGGCTACTATATATCCATTGGAATTGGCCACACACACTATCTTTAGCCTGTTCCGCCAAACGTATTTTAGTTTCCATCAACTGACACATACGTTCTTCACTCCATACCCCTTTCGCATCAAAAGGTGCAGGTTCCGTATGCAAGTCAATGCTTCTCCATGCGCCATATTCGCCATTCAGCAACTGATTCTTCTGCGATAATTCATGAGCATAATTGAATACATTTCCTCCATAAGTACCACTCCAATTCTGTATGACGTTCCAATCCGTACCTTCCCCACCATTGCAAGTTGTAATGATACGCATCGTATTGGCTGTAGGATCCATCTCACGAATAATTTTACAACATTCTTCTGCAAACTCTTTAGGTAAAGTACTCTCATTCTGCAATCCCCAAATTGCGAGACTCGGAGAGTTACGACGTTCTTTTACCCATTGGCGAAGAAGTTTCTTGAAATTCTCACGAAATTCAGGAGTGTCATACCATATATGCGCCGAGAATTGAGTCCACCACACTACCCCTTCTTTATCCCAATAAGCTTGATAATCGAGATGATGAGGCTGATGAGCATCACGAAATGCATTGAATCCAGCAGCTTTCATTTGTTTGACACGTGCTTTTACCTGTTTATGACTAAACGCATGACTTTGTCCAAACTGATGTTCATATTCACATACGCCATTCAAGAACAAAGGCTTGCCATTTAAATAAAAACGGCCATCATCGGTTCCTTGCCCAGGACTTTCGATACCTGTACGTTTTACCGGCCAACTCAAAGTTCGGATACCAAATGGCGTAGTGATTTCATCGGTGGTCTTTCCACTCCGTTTAATCATACTTGCCAACTTATACAGATAAGGATTCTCTGTACTCCAACGAATTACATCTTTTACAGGTGATTGTTGACGAATAATCTTTAATTCACCCGGTTGCAATGTGAGTTTTTCTACCAAGCGAAATACCTGTTTCCCATCGGCATTACTGAATTTATTTACAAATTCTATTTCTTGAGCTTGATTGCTATAGTTCTTCACTTCCACTTCTACAAAAACCGTTTCCGCCTTCTCATCGTTCCAAACATGGACACCAAAAGGCTCAATGCGTATTTCATCGGTTTCTTCAAGTACTACAGGACGAAAAATTCCAAACGGCTGGGAACCTTCACTAAATCCCCATTCCGAAGAACATCCACCGCATACCCAAGGCATATCAGTGATAAGTTCGGGATGCTCTGTCTTTATTGTCAATAGATTTGTACCATTAATTAAAGCCTCCGTCACATCAAGAGTAAGTGTTGTACGACCTACAGGATAACGGCCAAAATCTTTACCATTCAAGGTTATTGAAGCATAAGTTCCTACTCCTTCGAAACGTAAAAAATATCGCCGTCCTTCCCGACGAATGGCCTTAAAATTCTTGGAATAAACAGCTGTACCATGCAGATTACCATGAGTAAGTTGACGATAGCCAAAGTAATCATCCCAATTATGAGGGAGATTTACTTTCTTTGTCATTCCTATCAACATATCATTCTGTTGGTTAGTTTCTGTTAAGGTAGTTATCCAATCTTTCTCCAATTCTGTTATCACCCGCCGTTTTTTCCCTTCACGGGCAGGGAAACATAGATTAGAACGCCCCATCGGTTTACTAGTAGCTACTGCTATACCTCGCTGTTCTGCATTATTTACAGCACAATAGAAATGATACACCACACCTTCATGCTTCACCACGTAACTTTTATGGGCAAAAAGTTCATCATAATCTTTACTGGGAACTATCAAGTCTTTACCTTTCCAATCAGTCCAATGAATTAAATCGTAACTGGCAGCAAAAGTATTGTATGCCTTATACGGGCGACTTGGGTCAAAAGCAGAAAAATAAAACATTACATATACATCACCCATCCGCTGAATATGTGCATCACCGGTAATGGTTCCTTCTGTTTCATGCGCAAAAACCGGATTTCCTTCATAACGTTTCCATTTTTTCATATCTTTAGAAAGTGCAATACCTACTCGCTCCCCCTTCAAGCCCGTCTCAGGATTACGTCCGCCAGCATTATAAAACATCACAAACGGTGCACCTAAACGTTTTGATTTGTCCCAATACACCGTGCTTTTGTATTGTGTCATGGATTCCCACCATTGCACGTCCTTATCATGAATACTTAAAATAGGCTTGTCAAGTGCTTCCCATTCATGTGAAACATTCAATGGCTTTTCAGTCCAAGCCAATCCAATATATAAAGGAGACTCTACCGCTTCGTAGCCCCGACCTTCACCTCCCAAATAGGTCATCCAATGTTTACCCTTATAAGTTTGCAAGTTATAGGTTCCTCCCCATTCCATATCGGTTAAAGCCGGAAATCCTCCGCGTTGGTTACAATCCCAATATCCATCCCGATAAGCCAACACTCTTCCCAAAGTTTTCCATTCCAACAGATTGTCACTCTCAGCTATCCATGTTTCATATCCGCGACCATCACGACCATCACGACCATTATATACCACATAAGTCATATACCATTTCTCGCCTTCTCTAAAAACAGTGGGACAATCCATCTTGTGATAATTGTCTTGAGGAGCAACTACCATTCCATATTTATAAGGAGTACTCACTTCCTCATAAATTTGTTGCATACGTTCTTGAGATACCTTACCTGTATTTTGTGCAGCCAATGATCCTCCTAACAGAAGAACCACTGTCCAAACAATTAATATCCTTATATACATAACTTTTCATTAACGATAAAACAACCAATCCATAGCTTCATCTGTTCCGGCCAAGCCTGCATTACGCGGTTGCTCAGGCAATGAAGCTGTTTCTACAAATCCCAATACCAAAGCGAATCCTTTCGGCAACAACAAGGTATGTTTTCCCGCCTCAAACTGATAGGCATGGACATTTGCCAATGGCATTTCACCAATACGCATTGCTGCTGTTAATTGGGGCTCTGCCTGCTTATAGTCATTGGCCGAAGCGTCTGTCTCAAGTTTGGGAGCTTTGGCATACTTAGTCTGGTCATCACGGAAATAGCCCACCAACAGACTTACCGGTTCGTCTGTACTAAAGGTTATGGAAGTACCCTCATTGCGTTGTTCTTGAGCATTGAAACGATAAGCAGTCAATCCTTTTAATTCTTCAGCCATGGCTTCGATTTTACCGGAACGATCGGTAAACAAGCTTACGCCTTCAATCAACTTCACCGGATGTAATGCTGTATGCAACTTCACGGTAGCAGGTTTCATCGGTTCAATAACCTTAGTTTCTTCCGTTAATGTTCCGGCGGCTTTTGCTTTCAAGGTAGCAAGATTATATTTGAAATTATCCAATTCTTTTTCGTAATGCACCAACAATTCCGTCCACGTTTTATTTTTACCATCATCTCCGCCAATAGGGATGCGGCGATGGCGTGTTTGCATACTATTAGCATAATGATAAGCATTTTCTGTTAATGCAGTCAACTCCCGATAATGTTCCAAACTTGCTTCCAGATAAGGAATCGCTTTATCGAGTTCGGTTATGTCTTTGCCCCACTGATAATTCAACACATGCTGTGCTGCTTTCACTTTTTGATTAAAGAAACAAGCAAATTCACGATAACAATGCATATCATTCTGTAAACGTTTGAATTCCTCCTGATTATCCTTTACACCGGAGGCCGCACGGTCTATAGCAGCCACAGCCTTTTCGCCATGCTCTACCACTTGTTCCACAATGTCAAGAGGGAGTTCACCTACATGAGGTTCGTTCTTCCATTCCTTCTCTACATATTCAATCAGTTTTTCCCCTTCCGGGCCACAACTTTCATAAAATCCCGGATAAATGGTGTATTTATAAGGATTTACCAACTGACTCACAAACATACCCAATAACAACGTTTGCCGATTGCCTTCCGTTATACCGAAACGACGCAAAAGTTTCGGAGCGATTTCTCCACTTTCTTCATATGCTTCACGAATTGCTGCTGCATTCTCCACAGAAGTTCCATAGAAATCCCCCAATAATTTGTCCCAATACCTCATTTCATCTGTACGGCCACGACGACAATTCCAAGCATAACGTCCCCAAGCCTTATACCACATCCAGTCACGCTCAAGTTGATTTTGCCTGCTACCATCGGCCAACTTATCGGCTGTATAAGGCCAATCCCAGTAGGAAGCCTGCGGATAAAGATGCAAAGCATTAGCACCATGTACATCATGCATCGCATTTACCACTTTCTGTATAAAATCTGGAGAGCTCCAACGCCATGGTTCCAAATTTGCCAAGATATGGATGTTACTGATATGGATACTGCCCAACGAACTGAGGTCGGTATGTATCTTTGCCCAAGGACCACGAGGTTCATAAGTAGTAAGCGACTCACCATTATACTTATGCATGGTATAAAGATTCTTGTAAAGCGGAAGAGCGGCATCCATCACCATCTTACAATCCGTATCGTGAGCACGGAGTAACACGGGAGGTTCATCGGTACGTCCCAACGCATTCAATCCATCTTTGATACCGGGAATAATGGTCTTGGTAAACCATTCCACGTCGTCTTCGTAAGTATCCATAGCCTCTCCTAAACAAACCAACAATCCTACATTTGGATACTTTTCGATAAAAGCAGCTACCGACTTACGAGTATAGTCGCTAATAAGCGGAGTTATAGGACGATTACGTTCTTGTGTCTTGAGTCCGTAATGATCGGCAAATGGTTTGCTCAACAAAATATTATAGAACATTTGAATAACAAAAATACCTCTTTTATCAGCTTCATGGGTTAAAAAGGAGAACATTTCTTCATTCTTTTTGAAAGTTTCCTCATCTACTTCAACAGCAAACGGATAATCTTCCACTTTCACCAACGAAGCAAAGGGATGACCATTCCACAAATAAAGAGAATTCATACGGTTCTCCACCAACATGTCCAAATATTTAACCCATTGTTCTTTGTCATAAAACCACGGAAAATTCTCCGGTGTATAAGGATATTCATAGACACCACGACCGGGTAAATAATCTATTTTCTGAATGCCCACACAGCTACCTCGAAGCACCATTTCCGGTGCATCTTCCAAATATTCCGGACAATCAAGCTTACCATCGTTAGCTTCCATACGGTCTATCAATTCCTGACATCCATAGATAACCCCGGTTCCATCATTACCGGTTACAGTCGTTACTCCTTCGGCTGTCGAAATCCGGAAACCTTCCTTCTTCAAGCCAATTGTATCCGTTGCCTGTTCCAACCGGATACAAATTTCGTCATCCAAGGCCAATTTATCTTCGGTCAATAATTTAGGAGCATATCCTGCATCCGACAAAGCTTGTTGTAACAATTCTCCTGCGAACTGTACACGATTAGACACACCTTCGGGTACTACAATATTCACCGGTGTTTCTCCGCAACTCATGAATGTTGCTGTGAGAAAGGCTAAAAGAGTTCCTTTAATATTTTTCATATAAACTTCTTGCTTTAATAAGTAAGACGATAATCTAAGTTCTTTGTACTCAATAATCACTCTATTCTTTCAATTTACCATTCCTATCCATCCTATTTCCCGGCTCATCCCCTTACGTCACCGGCTATCTAAAGTTTATGAACAGGCTAATAAACCATCGATAACTAAAGAGAAAATGTATTTTTAACTTGATAGAAAAATGTCCTCAACGTTGGGGAGGAATGTACTTAATATTGCGGACAAATGTACTCAACATTGCGGACAAATGTACTCAACGTTGGGGACATTTTTTCAATCAAGTTTATCTTGCTTTTCCTACTAATTTTCTCAATGTTTATAAATACGTTGGGCGGGAAATATAGGTTGTTTGGGCGATAAGTGTACAAACAAAAGAATGCCTGAAAGAAAAATGAAGCTTTTATCTCAAGCTATACACTTGACTCTCAGGCACTCTGAAGGTTTGAAGCTTTTATTCGATTCTATTTACAGGACACAGTAAGCCTATGGACATTTTCACCCGGGATGAGTGGAATTTCGA
>CAZFDP010000103.1:0-6470 GCA_964518185.1 uncultured Phocaeicola sp.
GTGGATGTAGGTTTCGGTAAAGACGCTTTTCTTCACTATCTTGACTTAGGTCCTCAATTCCATTCGTATCAGAAGTATCTGAAGCAAGTCGTCAGCGACCGCAAGAAACTTTATCCCATGGCGAAGGCCTCCATGTTGCCCGACATCGACAAGGAAGGAACCATTGCAAATACCCTGCAACAGGGACAGGAAGTCATCGTCCAAATCGTCAAGGAACCTATCTCTACCAAGGGACCCCGTCTTACGTGCGAACTCTCGTTTGCCGGACGCTATTTGGTGCTTATCCCTTTCAATGACAAGGTATCCGTATCATCAAAAATTAAATCGAGCGAAGAACGCGCCCGCCTGAAGCAATTATTGCAAAGCATCAAGCCGAAAAACTTCGGCGTGATAGTACGCACCGTGGCCGAAGGTAAAAGAGTGGCCGAGCTCGATGCTGAACTGAAAGTCTTGCTTAGACATTGGGAAGAAATGATTACCAAGGTACAGAAACATGACAAGCTGCCCGTACTGGTACACGAAGAAACCAGTCGTACAGTAGGCATGTTGCGCGACCTTTTTAACCCGTCGTACGAGAACATCTATGTAAATGACGAAACCGTATTCCACGAAATAAAGGACTATGTATCGCTCATCGCCCCTGAACGGGCAGACATTGTAAAACTCTACACCGGACAACTTCCCATCTTCGACAATTTTGCCATTACCAAGCAACTGAAGTCCTCCTTCGGAAAGACCATTTCCTACAAGAGCGGAGCTTATCTCATCATCGAACATACCGAAGCCATGCACGTAGTAGACGTAAACAGCGGAAACCGTGCAAAATCCGCCAACGGCCAGGAGGCCAATGCCATGGAAGTAAACTTGGGTGCTGCCGACGAACTGGCACGCCAGCTGAGATTACGCGATATGGGAGGCATTATTGTAGTAGACTTCATTGATATGAATCTGGCCGAGAACCGGCAGAAGTTATACGAACGCATGTGCCAAAACATGCAGAAAGACAGGGCGAAGCATAACATCCTCCCCCTGAGCAAGTTCGGACTGATGCAAATTACCCGCCAGCGTGTACGTCCCGCCATGGATGTAACTACCGACGAAACCTGCCCCACTTGTTTTGGTAAGGGCACTATCAAATCGTCCATTCTCTTTACAGATACGCTGGAAAGTAAGATAGACTACTTGGTAAACAAGTTGAAGATAAAGAAATTTACCTTGTACATCCACCCGTACATCGCTGCCTTCGTCAATCAGGGCCTCGTTTCCATGAAACGGAAATGGCAGATGAAATACGGATTCGGCATTAAGGTTATCCCCGATCAGAGTCTCGCCTTCCTTCAGTATAAGTTTACTGACCCCAAGGGAGAAGAAATAGACATGAAAGAGGAAATCGAAATCAAATGAAAAGAAAGGGAACGTTAGTAAAGAAAACGTTCCCTTTCTTTTTACATCCAATCAGAATGGTTATCTTTGTAGAAAATAGTGCAACGTATGATAACCGAAGAACTTCAGAAACTATACCAACAATATACCGGCACCAAAGCCGAAAATATTGAAGAAATGCCGGCATCAGGCTCCAATCGCCGGTACTTCCGACTGACAGGGGTACAAAACCTTATCGGTGTATATGGAACATCCATCGAAGAAAACGAAGCGTTTCTCTACATGGCAGAGCATTTCAAAAAGAAAAATCTGCCCGTACCGCAAGTAGTAAGCGTATCTGACGACAAAGCCTATTACTTGCAAGAAGACTTAGGAAACACCCTACTCTTCCATGCCATCGAGAAAGGAAGAGCTACCAGTTCGTTTTCTGAAGAAGAAAAAGAATTGCTCCGCAAGACCATCCGGTTGCTTCCCAGTATCCAGTTTGCCGGAGCCGATGGATTCGACTTCAACCGTTGCTACCCGCAACCGGAATTCAACCAACGTTCTATCCTTTGGGACCTGAACTATTTCAAGTATTGTTTTCTGAAAGCAACCGGATTGGAATTCCAGGAAGACCGATTGGAAGACGATTTTCAAAAGATGAGCGATGTATTGCTCCGAAGTTCTTCTGCCACCTTTATGTATCGCGACTTCCAGAGCCGTAATGTCATGATAAAAGATGGAGAACCATGGTTTATCGATTTCCAAGGAGGGCGCAAAGGTCCGTTCTTTTACGATGTAGCCTCTTTCTTATGGCAAGCCAAAGCCCGTTATCCTGAAACCTTACGTAATGAACTATTGGATGAATACATCAAGGCTTTATGTAAATACAAGCCGGTAGACAGGGATTATTTCTTCAGCCAGTTACGCCACTTCGTACTTTTCCGCACCTTGCAAGTATTGGGAGCATACGGTTTCCGTGGTTATTTCGAGAAGAAGCCTCATTTTATCCAAAGCGTGCCCTATGCCATCGAAAACCTTCGCCAACTGCTTCGAGAAGACTATCCCGAATACCCTTACCTTTGCTCAGTTCTCCGCGAACTTACAGAGATGAAACAGTTCAAGGACGAATTGCAGAAACGACAGCTCACCGTCAAAGTGATGAGCTTTGCCTATAAGAAAGGTATCCCTTACGACCCTACCGGAAACGGAGGCGGATATGTATTCGACTGCCGAGCTGTAAACAATCCTGGTAAATACGAACGTTACAAGCCTTTTACCGGACTCGACGAACCCGTCATCAAGTTTTTGGAAGATGACGGAGAAATCTATCCTTTTTTAGAACATGCCTATGCATTGGTAGATGCCCATGTAAAACGATACATAGAGCGAGGATTCAGCAACTTGATGGTATGTTTTGGATGTACAGGCGGACAACACCGTTCGGTATATTCCGCCCAACACATGGCCGAGCATCTGAACGAAAAATTCGGTGTTAAGGTAGAACTGATTCACCGGGAGCAAAACATAGAACAAACTTTTGAAGCGAAGTTATGAAAGCCATGATATTTGCAGCAGGCTTGGGTACGCGTCTCAAGCCACTGACCGACCACATGCCCAAAGCTCTGGTCCCCATAGCCGGGAAACCAATGCTGGAGCATGTCATAGAGAAGTTGAAAGCCGCAGGATTCAATGAGATTGTTGTAAATGTACATCACTTTGCCGAACAAATCATTGAATTTCTAAAAGCAAAGGAAAATTTCGGAATCACCATTCATATCAGTGATGAGACGGACTGCTTGCTCGATACTGGGGGAGGAATCAAGAAAGCCTCTTCTTTCTTTGACGAGCCTTTCTTAGTGCATAATGTAGACATCTTGTCGAATACCGACTTAAAAGCATTATATAACTATCATTTGCAAAGCCATAACGATGCAACCCTACTGATCAGCCCACGAAAAACCGTACGCTATCTATTATTTGATGAAACTAAACAATTATGCGGATGGATAAACAAGGATACCATGCAAACCAAGCCCGAAGGTTTTGTATATCGTCCCGAACTACAGAAGGAATATGCATTCAGTGGCATCCATGTCATCTCACCTACCTTATTTAAATATATGGGAGATGAATGGAACGGTAAATTCTCCATTATGGATTTCTATTTGCAGACATGCCAAAAAGCCATCTTGGGAGGTTACCCCCAAGAAGCCTTGCAACTGATTGACATCGGGAAGCCTGATACACTTAAAAAAGCAGAAGAGTTTTTTACCGTTTGAACATACGGTCCATTTCGCGCCGGTCGTCTTTCTCCTTGATAGACTGGCGCTTGTCATATTGCTTCTTACCCTTGGCCAAAGCTATGACCAATTTGGCCAATCCTTTCTCATTAATAAACAGACGAGTAGGTATAATGGTAAAGCCCGGATTCTTTTCAGCATCCTGCAATTTACGGAGTTCTTTACGGTTCAAAAGCAATTTACGTTCTCTGCGGGCTACATGATTATTATATGAACCATAGAAATACTCTGCTATGTGCATATTCTTCACCCAAAGTTCTCCTTTAACGAAATAGCAATAAGTATCCACCAAACTTGCCTTGCCCAAACGGATGGACTTTATTTCCGTACCTGTAAGTACAATGCCGGCTGTATAGGTTTCTATAAACTCGTAATCGAACGAGGCTCGTTTATTCTTTATATTTATATTAGCAGTTTTCATCAATTTACAAACAAGGACAATTTAACAAACAAGGTAGAGATGATTACCGGACACACGATAATAAGAAGAGCCACAATCAGCGAATAGCGTGTCAAATCCTTTTCGTCCACTTTCATTAAAACACGTGCACCTTCGTACACCACAAAAACAGTATAGAATTGCAATATCCAATGCAAAAGCGAAATGGAAAACAAACCGCCTATAATCTCCAAAGCAAACACCACTACCATGGCATAACCCACAAACTGACGATTTAGTTCAACTTCGTCCTCTCTTTTCAAGAGTTTCTTTCCCACTACAGTATTCGACAAATAAGCCGACAGGAAGAATCCCCCAAACAAAGAGATGAAAGTAGAGCAGCAATTCCTCATCGCTATGGCAAAAGCCTCATTGGCTTCTGCCGTATTTCCGAAGAAAGACCCGATAAATACAGCCAGCCCACAAAAACCTATCATGGGATAGACAAAACCATTCATTACTTTTTGGCTGTCGCCCTCTTCACTGATTTTCTCCCATGCTCTGGCTGGAGACGATATGAGTAAAACCACTCTATTGAACAACTCTTTATAATTCACGACGTAATCCTCTATCTATTTTGAATATGAGTTGCAAATATATAAAAAATCCTCTACTTGACCACAAGTAGAGGATTAATATCGGTTAATTTACGATTAACGAAGCTCGTTTACTGAGAATTTAGGTGAAGTGGTCTTCAATTCGCCATTTGCACTCTTGGCCACTACAGTAAGTACGATTGAATCTTCACCCATTACCTGACCGTAAGCCGGATCATAGCTGGGAAGTTCAAAACTAATCATTTCACTCATTGTAGTAATGGCCGAAGTATTATCCTTTGAATATTGCAACTTGGCATACAATGTATCATTCGATGCACCTGTAACATACAGATTGAAATCACTCAAACTTGGAGTGGTATTCGGAATCTGAACACTGAAAGATACATTGGCAAAACCTGATTTTACCCACGGTCTATCATTACCAGTACCCAAACTTACGAAATTATAATCACCACTAAGTGTATCCGGATTCATGGTACAATCCTTATAAGGAATATAGTTATACACCTGAATACCTGAAATTTGATAAAGGGTCTTACCTACTACATATTCTTCGGCCAATTTGATGGCCACCAAGGCACGTTCGTAATAACCGCCATCAGTCAAAGCCAAAGCAGAAAGCACATCGGCAGATGTTGGGATATAAGTAATACCCGACTGGTCACCCACCAAAGTAGCCGTACCCATATTGTTTTCTACTGTTACATATTCATACAAATCGTATGTTTCTCCTTCTTCACCGTCCAAACAAGAACTAAATCCAATCACTGATACCAATGCAGCGAACAACACTGCCCATTTCATTTTTTTCATCTTTTACTTTAATCTAATTCAATTTTTAAAAGGTTTGCAAAGCTACACAAAAAGAATGAACTACACACCATACTTTTCATTCTTTTTAAAAGTTTTATGAATAAACGGCGGAAGTATTAAAATACTGCATCACTTTTTTACACTTTAACATCAATTAACGGCTCCCAATACTATACTATTGCCGCAAATTGTTCCAAATGCTCGTCTACATATTCGGCTATTTTAGCCGTTACATACTCTTCCATATCCATAAACTGTTCTTCCAAGTCATCAAAAGCCTCGTATTGCTCATACATAGCCATGAATTCCTCTTCAGAACGTTCCTTTTCCAAATCCTTACGGTTTGCATCATATATTTTTTTAGCGGAATATACAAGCTTTGAAAAATCCTTCACGCCAAAAAGACGCATGGCTTTTGCAAAGGGATTATCGAATATATAAGGTCCATATCCATTTTGGATGAGCTGCACAAATCCACCTTCGTTTACTTCCTCGCGAAAAAAGTGATACCCCAACAATGAATGCTGACAGCCATTAAGAAGTGACATTGTTTGTCCATTGATTTCACCTCCTGTCACTTCCAGATACTTGTCTATGAATACTTTCAAGAATCCATCCATTCCTTCTTCCGCTCCCTTGCGGAGTGCTTCATCGGTAACCTCTATTTTATTTGCTTCCATATTTATATTAATTATTTAAAGCTATCTATTTATCTCTTTAAGTGACAAAATTATGTTTTTTATAGGAAACCACCAAGTATTTTTGGCAACTCTACTTTACAAATCACACGGTTTCCCCCTTTTAATTAAAAATAAATATCAAAAAGTGGTGAATAAGCAATTGCAGAAACGAATAAAAAGGTTAACTTTGTAGGCGAATTGGGTATATCCCATTTCGTTTGTGGTTACGAAAACTATTTTTATCACTAAAACTTAAAAGAATATGGTTTATTCACATGAAGTTGAACACATGTGTGTTGTAAAGAAGGGT
>CAZFDP010000104.1:0-6468 GCA_964518185.1 uncultured Phocaeicola sp.
TAGCCACATTCAAACGGTAGTTTTTCATGAAAACACCGATGGATTGGCCGGTAATGGCTTGCAGCTTTTCGTTGACAAGTGTCTTGCTGTACCCCATATCCTTGACAAAACGTTCCAAATTGTATTCTGAATTACTATAGTTTTCCTTTATCAATTTAAAGGCCTTATCCATGAATAAACTGTCTTTTGATGTTCTGGATATATGAAGTGATTCGTAAGACATGTTGTTGGAGAAGTGTTGTTTGAATTTCTCGCGCATACTTAATATATTATAGATACGCAGTTGTAGGATGTCCTCATCGAAAGGCTTATGTAAATATTCGTCTACACCTATCTCATAACTGATTTTTTCTTGTTGTTCGGAACGTATGGCGGTAAGCATCAGGAATGGGATGTGTGATGTGGAAAGGTCGGCCTTTACTCGCTTGGACAGTTCGTTGCCATCCATTACCGGCATCATCAAATCACTGATGATAAGGTCTACTTCTTGTTGACTTAACTTTTCCAATGCTTCGGCTCCGTTTTGTGCCAACACTACCTTATATTCTTTTTGAAGAATGGATTGTATATAGGCTCTCATGTCCGGATTGTCTTCTGCTACGAGAATTGTCTTCTTATCAGCTTTTTCTGTAATGAGAGTTTCTTCCATTGGCCTTATTGTCGATGAAATGGGTGCTTTTTGAATATTTTCTCCCCTTTCTAACGGGAGGAGCACCCGGAAGTAGGCTCCTCTGGTCGGGTTGTTACCCGCATGTATTTCACCTCCGTGAAGGGCGACAATCTTTTTGCAGAGGAACAGGCCGATGCCGGTACTACTTTGACCGTATACCGGATATTTTATACTTTTGGGCGACTGATAGAACCGTTCGAAGATACGTTCGGTGTCTTCCGGTGCAATGCCATGTCCGGTGTCGCGTACATCGATAAATATGCCTTTCTTTCCATTTTGGGCTTTCATGTAGGCCACATAGATGGAGATGCGTCCGTGGTCGGGGGTGAACTTGATGGCATTGGAGATGAGGTTGACAAGTGCCTTTCGCAGATAATCTTCATCGAATATCCAATAGGGCGAACTCAGACGGTAGTAAGTCTGTAAAGTGATATTTCTTTCGCGAGCGAAGACTTCGAACGGCATAATCAGGTTCTGCATAAAGGCTATCAAATCCTGATTTTGTAGTTGGAGTACTACTTTCTCTGCATCGAGTTTGCGGAAGTCCATCAGTTCGTTTACTAATGACAATAGGTAATTGGAATTCTTTTCGGCCAGTTGCAGTTGTGCTTGTACTTGTGGTTCGGTACTTTCTTTCAAGGCCCGTTTGATGGGTCCGTTGATAAGGGTTACAGGTGTACGGAACTCATGGGTGATGTTGGTAAAGAAGGCTATCTTTTCTTCAGTCACCTCCTCTACATGTTTAGCCATGGCCTCCAATTGCTTGTTTTGATTGGCTAATTCTTGTGTACGCTTTTCCACAATCTTTTCCAAGTGTTTTTTCTGCTGGCGATAGAGACGGGTTCTACGCTGGTAGAAATAATAGGCACCGAATCCGATGGCGAGAGTCAATATCAGATAGAACCATACCGTTTTATAGAAATATGGTGTAATGTGAATTTCTATTTCAGTGATATCTTCCCCCCAATGTCCTTTCTCGTCGGTAGCGCGTACTTGGAATGTATATTGGCCGGGCGGTATGGAATTATATTTGGCGCTATATTCGCCCACTTGTGTAGAAGTCCATTGACGTTCGTATCCTTTCAGGCGGTATTCGTATTTTACACGATTGCTGTTCCCGTAATTTAGGGTGGAGAATTCCATGGTAAAGCCATGGTCTTTTTCGTGAAGGCGGATGGTGTTCGCATCGCTATAGATATGTGGTTCGTTTACTTCCATGGGCGGGTAGGTTACATTACCCGATATGCTGATGGAACTGATGGCGACTTTAGCTTTCTGTATGTCAGCCAGGTCGACTTGTGGATTGATGGCTACTAATCCGTTGATGGTGCCAAAATAGAGCAGGTCGTTTCGTTCAGAGTAATAATAGGCATTGCCAAAAAAGTGGTTGTTGGGCAATCCGTCTTCTTTGGTGAAATTTGTAAAGAACAATGTGTTACGGTCTAATCGGGAGATACCATAATTGGTGGGCATCCATAGATTGTTGTAATTGTCTTCTACGATGCCGATGATGTAATTGTTGGATAATCCATCTCTACGCGTATAATTCTTGAAAGTGAACTGACCGGGTGTTTCTTCAATGGCTTGGTATAATCCATGGCCGTTGGAACCAAGCCAAATTCCTCCATCCTTGTCTTCTAATATGCAGTTTATTTTTTCTAACTTCATGGAAGAAGGATTGTCCAATTTGTATTTTAAATAGGTATAATCGAATTTAGTGTGCGAAAGGGAGAACGAATGGAGGTTCATAATAAACACTCCCTCAGAAGTACCCCACCACAGACGGTTTTGTCGGTCGATGAGTAAGGAACTGTTGCCATCGAACTCGTTGTCCGATTGGTCGAATAATACGCGGGTGAAGTGTTTGTTGGCTTTGTTGTAGAAATGTAACCCGCGGGTGGTACCAAACCAGATACCGTTGTTCAGTGGGTCTTCACTGGCACAATTCAAAAAATCTCCTTCCAATCCCAAGGAATCTTCACGAATATGACGGATAAAGTGATGGTTGTTGGGTATGTTCAAATCGAGTTCGTTGATGCCGGTTCCCCAGGTATAGGCCCATAAGTGATTGTCCGAATCTATCATCAATCCGTTGATGGAATTGGTACTGATGGACGACTCTTTGGAACGGTCAAAAGTGAAATGGATAAATTCATCGGCATCTTTGGCCTTTTTGTTCAATCCTCCTTCAATGGTTCCCACCCACAAATTACCTTCTTGGTCTTCGCGGATACCTGTAACAGGGTTAGGGGAAAGGGAAGTCTCTTTTCGGTAGTTGTAATCCCAAACTTGAGTTTCCAGGCATTGAGGGGTAAGTAAGTTGATGCCACCTATCTCTGTGCCAATCCAAATCTGTTCCTCGTCGATGTACAGACAATTAATGTTATTGTTGTTTAATGATTTGTCGGGTTCGCGATTATCCTGACGGATATAGAAGAAATTATCTTCCTTTTCATTGTATACGTTCAATCCATTCAAGGTGGAGATAATGACTTTTCCGCGTGATGTAATTTTTATATCGGTAATGTAGGCTTGGCTCAACATGCCCGGCCGGTGGCTGGAGTAGCGGTATCTTTGTATGGTTTGTTTGTTGTGGTTGTATTTGAACAACCCTCGGTTGGTGCCTATCCATAAATGTTCTCCATGTGTCTCCATACATAAAATACGCCAATCATGGGTAAAAGGTTCCAATAGCTTGGAGAAGTGTCCTACTTTCAATTGATGCCCAGGCGAACGCTTGATTTGACATACGTGGTTATCAATTCCGGCACAGATACACCATCCCAAGTCAATGATGGCATGAATAGACGATTGTGCTCCATGCCTAAGGTGGTAATAATCTTGTATCTCTCCTTGCGTATTGAATGCTATACACCATAAATCTTTGTCCGTTGAAATCCATAGGTTCCCTTCCTTATCTTTATAAATGGTTTCGATGTTGGAACGGAAAATCTCATTGGTTTCAGGATATGTTTCGGAATTTAGAATGATTTCCTGATAGTTATTTAGATTAATGATGCTGATTCCTTCTTCGGTGCCTATCCACAATCGTTGGTGGTTGTCCTCACAAATCTTATGGACAAAATTATTCTTCAGTCTTACTCCCGAAGTGTGGGTATCATAATGAAGGAATTGGTAACCGTTGTATCGGCCTATTCCATTATGGGTGGCTACCCAAATATATCCTTTGGAATCCTTGTAGATGTCATCGATGTAATTATGTGGTAATCCTGCCTCTTCGGTGATGAAACTGAAATTGTATTTGCTGAAGAAATTATTATATTCTTCGGCAACGGTATGCAGTAGGCATATTCCCAAGGCAATGGTCAGTAGGAGGATTTTTTTCATACATTCTATTTCTATGGACAAAGATACGGGAATGTTGTGAGGTTTCAAAGAGAAAAGGGAGAAAACCGGTAAGGATATATATTATTCTCCTTGTCCACTCACAAGGCAGTGGAGGGATAGAGTGGATTCATGCTAACATCTCTTGTCATTCTGAAGAACGAGTAGAAAAGAGGAGGGAGGTGATTGGTTATTGAAGGAAATTGTGTAATTTTGCACCGAAATATTTGAGATAATTCGGTATTAATATATGTTAATCAATAAAGCTGATACAATAAAGTCAACGATATTCAAACGTTTGAAAGAAAGTCCCGACAATACGGTTTTCTTCTTGAACGACTTTTCTGAACTGGGTTCAACTGAAACCGTCAGGAAAGTGATGCTTCAGGCTCGTCTACAGGGACTGATTACGCATCTTTGTCACGGTATATACCTTAAACCGATGCGGTCACGTTTTGGTGAAGTACCTCCTTCATTGGAGGATATCGCCGAGGCCATTGCAGAAAGAGACCATGTGGAAATCATGCCTACGGGCAGTACAGCCGCAAACATTTTGGGACTGTCCACACAAGTTCCCATGATTGTTTCATACCTTACTACGGGGTCATCAAGAAGTATCCCTATAGGCAAGAGAGTCATTCAATTCAAACATGCAGCACCAAGGAATTTTGCCTATAAAGGAAAGACTATTCCTTTGATAGTTCAGGCTTTAAAGGAATTGGGCAAAGCAAATGTCAGCGAGCATACCTTGTCTGTCCTCTCTTCCTATATAGGGAAAGCACAGGATAGCGATACATTTGAAAGTGATATTTTATTGGCTCCTGCATGGGTACAAGCCATTGTCAAACCATTAATAAAAAAGCATTGAAATGAAACATTGGCAACAATATAACAGCATAGAGCGGCTTCAGTTGCTTGATATTACAAGTGGTAATACCGGACTTCCACGCTTGGCAATAGAAAAGGATTGGTGGGTTACAATGGTTCTGAAAGCACTCTCATTGACCCCATTTGCACACCTGATGTCGTTCAAGGGAGGAACATCCCTATCCAAAGGATGGCATTTGATAGACCGTTTCAGTGAAGATATTGACATCGCCTTGAAGCGGGAAGAACGGTTTCTGATAAACGGTACGTCAAACACCCAACTGGCGAAAGTACGGCGTACTTCAAGACACTATATTGTCAGAGAATTGCCCTTGGAACTTAATTCCGCCTTGTCATCATTGGGCATAACGAATTTTACGGTAGAACCCGAAACGGCAAGAATAAAAGAAGGTGTAAGTACGGAACTGCGTGCAGACACACATCCCTCGGTCATTTTTGTAAATTACGACAGCGTTGTTCCTGAAACATCCGAATACGTACAGCCAAGAGTCAAGATAGAGATAAATTGTCTTTCTATGGATGAGCCTTTAGAAGAGTTGTTGCTAACCTCATTCATTTCCGCCTCTGTACCGGAATCGGAAGATGTCGAAGTGAAATTCAAGACAGTTATTCCTACAAGAACCTTTCTTGAAAAGATATTCCTGTTGCATGAAGAGTTCCAAAAGGAGCAACCGAGGAGTTATCGCATGTCGCGGCATCTGTATGATCTGGAAAAAATCATGGACACAGATTTCGGATTGAATGCTTTGTCTGATGGGAAGCTTTATATGGACATCGTGGACCACCGACGTATTTATAACAAGCTCCCTCATGTGGACTACGACAGCCACCATCCGCAACGGATTAACTTTCTACCACCAGTATCTGTTATAAAGGAATGGGAAAGTGATTATAACAAGATGAAAGAAAACTTCATTTATGACACGCGCAAGATGTCTTTTGAAAACCTCATGAATAGGATTACGGAATTGCAGGAACGTGTCAGAAAAATGAATGGCGTTTAAGAACTTAAATTAGGGAAGGGGTATTCTTAAATCAAGACTGAACTTGATAGAAGGATATTAGTATTCCCCTCGTCCACGATTTGGTTTTGTGGGGAGGGGAATAATGCCAAACAGTTACCTCATATTCTGTTAGACCTCGCAGAATCGTATTGGTATTCACTCTGCACTTTACTATCCGGAATGAAAGTGGGTCTCTTCGTTACTGTTTGACTCATCTCATAATATAGCTTATTTTTGCAAATAAGCTTGTCTCTACACTCTTGAAGAGGTATCAACGATTTAGATGAATGTCGTTACAATTGTTGAATATATTGATATTGAGTCTCAATGCAACAAGAACAACCAGTGTTACTAAAATAAGTGTTATGTCCATAGGGCAAAATACTTTCAAGTTAATAATACCTAATCTAAACATATTATAAGAATCTAATCTTTCACACTATTTCTATCTGTCACTTAGAAAAGTGTGAAAGCTATCGGCTACGCGTAACCTATTTATTATTCCATAGGTGGATATACTTGCAATATTTTATCAGGAGAATATATGGGTACATATTTCTC
>CAZFDP010000105.1:0-6411 GCA_964518185.1 uncultured Phocaeicola sp.
GGTTGTGGATAATATTGTATATTTACGCTGTTAAAAGAATGGTCTCATGAAAAAACTGTATCTCCTTTTTTGGTTACTTTGGATGGTGCATTGTTTGGTATTTCCCCAAGCTGTTCAGTTAAAGCAGAATCCTTTTACGAGTGATTATAGTTATCATTCTTTCCGTCATGTGGAACTGCCGTCGTATGCCAATATTGTCAACACTTTAATCCAAGACGACCAGGGTATGATGTGGATAGGTACCAAACGTGGACTATTCAGTTATAACGGATATAATGTGAATTATCACATGTGTGAAGGCGACTTATTGGAAAGTCCTATACAGGCTATAACACAAGTTTCATCCCGCTACTTGTGTATAGGTAGAGACGGTGGTTTGCGTTGGTTTGATTTGGAGGCAGAGGATTATTGCGAACTTTGTCCTGAATTGCCGAATATGGCGATACGCTCTTTGGAAATGTTTGACGGAAAACTATGGATAGGGACACGGGATGAAGGTGTTTTTACTCTTGATTTGGAAAGTAAGGAGTTGTTGAAGATTCCCCATGAAGGAAAAGAAGAAAGTCTGGTTTTTGATTTGGAAATTGCAGGTGACAAACTTTTTATCGGGTCATACGAGTGTCTCAGTTATTATGATGTTCGTAGTAAAGAGCGACATCATATAAGTTTTGGACAAGACAGACGAGTTACAGTCAGTACTTTATTGTACGACGAACGTTACGACTGTATATGGATAGGTACAGAGGGACAACTATATAGATATAACATATCAGAAGATAAAATCCATCCTATAGAATGTTTGCAGGGAAGATCATATAAGGCATTGGCCTTAGATACTCAAGGTAATTTGCTTTTGGGTACAGACAATGGCTTATATATTTATAATCCAGCCCGACCTGATATTCCAATACAGCATGTTGTGCACGATTCCCGAAATCCACATTCTCTATGTAATAATGTAATATGGGATATCTATTGTGATAAGAGTCAGCATGTGTGGCTTGCAACAGACAGAGGTATCTCTTTTGTTCAGGATACATCTCCCCACAAGGTAATCTTGCTACCCGAAATCGTTCATAATGGAGAGGGGAACCTTTTTGGATGTTTGTTTATAGATTCATGTGGAGATTATTGGATGGGAGGTGAAAATGGATTGATCCATATATCCCAAGACTTATCGATGCAATGGTATAAACAGGAGAATTCACATTATCCTTTGCGACATAATCGGGTGCGCTACATATTCGAAGATAGCGACAAAGATATTTGGATAGCTACTGATGGAAGTATTGCCCGTTATGATAGAAGGAGCCGGCAGTTTGTCTATTATGACTTGGAAGACGAAACGGGAACGCATGATGCCAATTGGGCTTATTGTATATACGAAGACTATTTGAAGCGTTTTTGGATTGCAACCTATCAAGGTGGATTGTTTGTGGTAAATAAGTCAGAACTTTTGAGACATGACAATAAAAAGCCTTTCAGATGTTTGAACAATCATTCTTCCCAATCTGGTGAACTTGCTCAATTGGGAAACATTATTTATCATTTGGAGAGTGATGGTCAAGGGAAACTTTATGCCGTGACCCAAGAAGGACTGGCTGTAATACGAATTACGGATTGTAAAGTCAAAATTTTCCCTTTTTATCCTTATAATATTGTATTTGCAAGCGATTATTTATGGTATAGTGAAGAAGGTAAACTCTTTTGTTTTAATCCACAAACAGAAGAGACCTATCCTATTCCTTTACCGGACAAAAAACGCCAGATTCATGCGTTTGTCCATAAAGGAAGGCAGTTATGGTTCTCGGCTACGGATGGTATTTATACTATGAATACTCAAACATTCAGACCGCAACAAGTGTTACAGACGGAACGTAATTTACAAACGGGAATTTTTCATCCGCAGGACAATAGTATATTATGGGGTGGCGAAGATAGTTTTCTCAGCTTTTCCATCCTTCCGGATAAATCTGTAAAAAACTATCCTGTATATGTAACAGCAGTATATAGTAATAAAGAACAATTGACTTCATTGGTGGGCAATTCGAATAAGGTACCTCGTTATGATAACTCAATGAAATTGCAAGGTGCCAATGATTTGCAATTGGATTTATCCTCTTTTACCTATAATGACCCTAACGAAGAAGAGTTTTATTATCGGATAAACGAAGAAGAACGATGGCAGAGTTTGGGAAAAGGGCAAAACCGTTTGACTTTTGCGAATCTTTCTGGTGGAACTTATAAACTTCAGTTATGTAATGGCAATCCGGGGGAGAATCCACAAGCAGTCATTACATATTATACGATTCAAATTCCTTTTCCGTGGTATGCCACTCCTTTCGCTTATTGTTGCTATTGGGTGCTTTTATTGATAATGATAGCAATGCTTATCCGTAGGATACAAGTTTATAACAAACGGAAGTATGAACAAAAAGAACGGGAAAAGTCATTGGAATTATCCAATTTGAAAATGGATTTCTTTGTGAATATATCACATGAATTGAAGACTCCGCTTAGCCTGATTATAGCACCGCTTAGTCGTTTAATGGCTGAAACAAAAAACGATGTACAACGTGACAGCTTGGCTGCCATACATCAAAATGCTTTACGATTGAATACATTGATATATAAGATTTTGGACTTTAAGCAAATAGAGTCAGAGGAAGAAAATACGCTTATTCGTTCGCATGTGGATTTGTGTGCTTTGATTCAGAACAATATACAGACATTTTCAAGTGTATTGAAAGAAAAGGGAATTCAGCTGACGTTTTCGAGTGACATCGATTATTTATGGCTGAATCTTGATCGATTGAAAATAGACTCATGCATTATTAACATATTGTCGAATGCCATTAAATATGTACCTGAAAAAAGGGGGCGGATAGAGGTATGTCTGCATCAGCAGGAAAATGAAGCTGTTATTACCATATCCGATAATGGTTCCGGTATAGACGAACAAGATTTGTCTCTTATTTTTGTGCGTTTTTTCCAAGGACGTAATGCGATAAGACAAGGTTCCGGTATTGGATTATATTTGGTAAAGAAATTTATAGGTCTACATGGAGGTAACGTGGAAATCAAGAATAGGCAGGGAACGATTGTTACACTGACAATTCCCATTGTGGGAGAGAACAAATTGAATGATATGGCAGAAGATGACGAGAAGCAACAACAGTTAAAGGTATCTGGCAAAAAGAAATTACTGGTGATAGATGATAATTGTGAAATGGTTGCTTTCTTGACAAAGACTTTTTCAAAAGAATATATTTGTATGGAGGCTTACGATGGTAAGGAAGCCTTGTCGATAATGGAACGAGAACTTCCTGATTTGATTATTGTAGACGAAATGATGCCGGTTATGAATGGTTTGGAATTGTCACGTATCTTAAGAAGAAACCAGCAAACAGCTGATATACCGATTATTATGTTGACAGCCAAAGACGATATGCAGACCGAATTGAAAAGTATAAAAATTGGTATTGATGCTTTCTTCTCCAAACCTTTCGATATCAAGAAACTGGAACTGCGTATTGCACAATTGCTATATAGGCGGGATTCATTGGAAAAGGCCATGCGTTTGGAGACCTTGGTTCATCCTGAATTTCAAGTAGACGAAAACATGCGTTCGCAAGATGAATTGCTATTGGAACGTATTATCAAATGTGTGGAGGAAAATATGGAAGAAGAAAGCTTCAATGTCTCAAGTTTGGCTGAACAGGTAGGTATTGAACCTAAACGGTTGTATCGTAAAGTCAAGCAGTTTACGGGAATGCCTCCAGTGAATTATATCCGTAAACTTCGGATGAAAAAGGCTGCTGTCCTATTGGCTCAACAAAAGTTTACGGTATCTGAAGTGATGTATTTGGTGGGGTATTCCAATGCCTCTCATTTTGCCAGATGTTTTACGGAAGAATACGGGATGCCTCCAAAGACCTTTATGAAAACAAATATGCCTATGGCATGATTTAAATAATGAATGTCCGTTTTGTGATAACTTTTGTCTTTTTTCGTTTGTTTGGATAATGTTTTTCTGAGTAATATTGCATTCGTATAATTTTAACGAATTACAAATTATGAAAAACATTTTAAGAGAAAGGCTCTCGGCCTTGATGGGGTTTGTCCCTATTCTATTATGTATGATGTTTGCCGTAACGGCAACAGCGCAAAACAACCTCCTGGTAAAAGGTGTAGTAAAGGACAAGAACGGTGAAACGGTAATTGGTGCCAACGTACAGGAAAAAGGTACGACGAATGGTACTATAACCGATTTTAATGGAGAATTTCAATTGAATGTGTCGTCTGATGCTACATTGGTTGTTTCTTTTATCGGTTACACGACGGAAGAAGTGAAGGTCAATGGTAGAAGTTCGTTGACAGTAACCTTAAAAGACGATACTGAAGTACTTGAAGAAGTAGTAGTGGTAGGTTATGGTGTACAGAAAAAAGCAAATCTGACAGGATCTGTCGCTTCAGTTAGCAGTCGGGATTTGGAAGACATTCCAGTGGCCAATGCTACAAATTTGTTACAAGGCCGTTTGCCAGGTGTGCAACTGACCAGCAATGGTGGACAGGCAGGTAACGATACACCAGAAATCCGTATTCGTGGTATTGGAACATTATCTGACCATAATGACCCGATGGTGTTGATTGATGGAGTAGAAGCTTCGGTATCACAAATTGCGCAGATTGCTGCGGCCGATATAGATAATGTATCTGTCTTGAAAGATGCCGCTTCTGCCGCTATTTATGGTGTGCGTGCTGCAAATGGTGTGATTCTTATTACTACCAAGCGTGGTACTGAATCCAAACCGGTCATCAATTATTCAGGAAGCTATACCATTCAACAGGCTTCCATATTGCCGGAATATGTGGACTCTTACAATTGGGCTTTGATGTATAATGAAGCAAACGGCCGTGACCATTATACAGCAGACATGTTGAAGAAACTGAAAGATGGTTCGGACCCGGATCATTTTGCCAATACGGATTGGGTGGATGCCTTGTTCCGTACGGCTCCGATGACTCAACATAATCTGTCGGTTAATGGCGGAAGTAAGGATATGCATTATATGATTTCTGCCGGTTATTTGAATCAGGACGGTATTCTTGAAAAGACAGGTTATGAACGTTTCAATTTCCGTTCAAACGTGGATGCCAAATTGGGTATCTTTAAGTTTGGTTTGAATTTAGCAGGTTCTAAAGAAAACAAGGAGGCACCCACCTCTTCTATTACAGATGAAGGATTGATGCGTACATTAACTTGGTTTACTCGTCCGACAGTTCCTGTACAATATAGCAATGGTGAATATGGATGTGTAGATGGTAGTAGTACCAGTCATACCGTATTTAAGAATCCTATTCAAATGATAAATACAGGTAAGAAGAAAGACAATGTATATCGCTTTGACGGAAATGTATTTGCTGAAGTGGATATTTTGAAAGGTTTGAAATTCCGTACAAGCTTAGCCTATAAATATCACATGAATGATGTTTCTACCTATGGAGCACGTTCGGCTAAATATGATGCGGAAGGCAATCAGTTGTCTAAGGATGATAGTAATAATTTGACAGAATATCATTGGATATCACAAAGTTATACCAATGAAAACATTTTGACTTATAACACGAAAATAGATCGTCATGAAGTGAATGCTTTATTGGGTCATTCTGTACAAGAATATCATGAAAAGAGTACAACCGGTTATAAGGAAGGGTTTGCTACAGATAATTTGTATGAACTGGATGCAGCAACAAAGAACGACAACGTAGGAGGCTATGCAGCCGAATATGCGTTGCAATCTTTCTTTGGACGTATTAACTATAATTATGATGGTCGCTATCTCTTTGAATTCAATATCCGTCATGATGGTTCATCACGTATGCCAAAGAGTCATCGATATGCTACATTCCCTTCTTTCTCCGGTGCTTGGATCTTGACAAACGAATCGTTTATGCAGGATGTAGAACCGCTCAGCTATTTGAAGATTCGTGCCAGTTGGGGTAAATTAGGTAATCAGGAAATTGGTAATTATGCCTATACAGCAACTATGGCCGCTAAATATAACTATTATTTCGGTGATGAAAAGATTATTGGTATGGCCGAAAACATCGTTGCCAACGACAATATTAAGTGGGAAACAACTACCATTACCGATATAGGTTTTGATGCTGCATTCTGGAAAGGACGTGTTAATGTAACTTTTGACTACTTTAACAAAGTGACTTCGGATATTTTGTTGCAATTGTCTATGCCAACTACTTTCCTGGGTACTTTGGGGGCTCCTTATCAAAATGCCGGTAAAGTACGCAACCGTGGTTGGGAATTCTCGGCTAACTATAATGACCATTATGGTGATTGGAACTGGCAAGCCGGTTTCAGCCTTTCTGCTGTAAAAAATGAAATTGTAG
>CAZFDP010000106.1:0-6405 GCA_964518185.1 uncultured Phocaeicola sp.
GAATATTTTTGCGAAAATACTTTTTTCCGATGGAATAACAATAAGAAAGGGCAGCAAAATAGCTGCCCTTTCTTATTGTTATTCCATTTGGTCTTATTTCACCGGAGTCATGATGAATGTAAATGTATAGTCTGCGTAAGGAACTTGATATTCCGGACGGGCAATACGGCCCCAGCTGTCTTCACAACCCAAGCCCATTTGCAACTTGTCGATACAGAAGTTAGTCAAGTTTGCCTTTTCAACTTCAGGTGAGTGGCCGTTCATCTTTTGCAAACCTTCGTCCAATGATTCGATGGTGTAGTGCAATGCAGAAGCCGAGAACGGTGCTTCGGCAACCACCTTGATACCCTTACCGGCAGCGTTTGTCAATGTCCACCAACGGATATCGGTCTTGTTACCGTTTTCTTGCGGACGGATGTATGAGTAGAATTGATCATCTACCTTTTGTTTGTAGATACCCAAGTCTGTGCAGTTGTTACGGTCGATATAGTTTTCAATCGGACCACGGCCATAGAACTCAACGGTTTCGAATTCGCTTGGCATAGGCATCTTCATACCGAAACGGAACATATTGGAAACCTTGGCATCCTTAGAAACAGTAAACTTTTGGGTTACTTTTACAGCACCGGCATTGTTGATGATGTAAGTCAGGTTGAGCTTACCCGAAACGGCTGGCATATCGTAAGCCACTTCTACAACCACTTGATTGTTTTCCAAACGTTGTGTCATTGATTCCTTCTTCATCTCAGGATTGTTCCATACGCGATATTTACGTTGCAAGCCTGCACCAAAGTCGTTGTCTGTCGGAGCACGCCAGAAGTTAGGTTTCAATTGTTCGCCATCTTGAATGAAGTCGGCACCGTTCACACGATACATGTTCATGAATCCGTTGTGTCTATTGAATTCGATGCGGAAGTTCTCACCGGTTACAATCAGATAATTACGGTCATTTTCTGTCAATACAGTTTGAGCAGGAGCCACATTCGTTTGTTCTACATTCTTCAGTTCCATTGCCGGAGCCTTGTATTCGTTCAATGCCAATTGTTCGGTAGCTACAGTATAACCGGCTTCGAGCAAACCTTCGGCATTCTTCAATTTGAAGGCTACATTGAGCAAGAATTCGCAACATCCCTTTTCACAAACTTTACCCAAATCGAGCTTCATCTTGGTTGTTTGTTGCGGTGCAACCTTAAGGTCTTCGATACGTCCGCTACGTGCTGGCTTACCATTCTTCAATACGGTCCATTCCATGTAGTAAGCAGAAAGATCGCGGAAGAAGTTTTCGTTGTATACGTTGATTTCACCATTCTTCAAATCAGCTGGAGTAACCCAAATGTTCTGATAGATATGGCCTACTTCGTACATGTGAGGATTAGGAACACGGTCGGGGCTGATCAAACCGTTGTCGCAGAAGTTCTGGTCGCTGCCGTCGTAAGCATTGAAGTCGCCACCGTAAGCATAGATAGTCTTACCGTTCTTGCCTGTCCAGCGTGGTGATTGGTCTACAAAGTCCCAAATGAAACCACCTTGGTACTTCGGATACTTGCGAATCAAGTCCCAATATTCCTTGAAACCACCTTGTGAGTTACCCATGGCGTGAGCATATTCACATTGAATCAAAGGCTTTTGCCATTCGTCGTTCTTGCAATATTCTTCACAATGTCTGTAACCATAGTACATCGGGCAGAAGATATCTGTCTTACCGTCTCTACGTGCTTGTTCGTATTGGCAAGGGCGGCTGGGATCTTCGGCTTTCACCCAATCGTAAGCAGCTTCGAAGTTAGAACCATAACCGGCTTCGTTACCCAACGACCAGAAGATGATACTTGGGTGGTTGAAGCTGCGTTGAACGTTGCGTTGGTTGCGTTCCATGTGCGCCTTGGCATAATCGGCACGCTTGGCCAATGTCTTTTCACGATAGCCCATACCGTGAGATTCGATGTTGGCTTCGGCTACCATATAGATACCATACTTGTCGCAAAGTTCATAGAAGAAGTTGTCGTCCGGATAGTGACAAGTACGAACGGCATTGAGGTTGAATTGCTTCATGATTTGAATGTCTTGAATCATTCTTTCACGAGAAACATGGTAACCACCATCGGGATCCATTTCATGACGGTTGGCTCCCTTGAACAATACCGGCTGTCCGTTTACCAACAATTGGGCATTCTTGATTTCAATCTTACGGAAACCTACATTTTGTGGGATTACTTCCAATACCTTGTTGCCTTCCTTCAAAGTGGCACGTAATGTATAGAGGTTCGGAGTTTCAGCAGTCCACTTAGCCGGATTTTCTACGGCCAAGGTAACAGTCTTTTTGCCGGCAGCCTTTACAGTTTCGGCAACTACCACCTGGTTCTTGGCATCAAGCAGTTCCAATTCTACGGTACCGCTACCTTTCATGGTCAATTCTACAGCCAAAGTTGCATTCTTGTATTCAGCATCCAAATCGGGAGTGATGCGGATGTCTTGAATCTGCTTCTTGTTACGGGCATAGAGGTAACAGTCGCGGGCAACACCTGTATAGCGGAAGAAGTCCTGATCTTCCAAATAAGTACCGTCGCACCAACGGAATACTTGGAAAGCAATCAAGTTCTTTTGTCCGGGCTTCAAATAAGAAGTCAAATCGAATTCAGCTTCCAATTTGCTGTCTTCGCTATAACCTACATATTTACCGTTTACCCACAAATACATGTTTGAGCTTACGGCACCAAAGTGAGCGATGATTTGCTTGCCGTTCCAAGAAGCCGGCACTACAATTTCACGACGATATGAACCAACGTGGTTGTTTTCTGTAGGTACGAAAGGAGGATTGCTTTCGAATTGGTTGCGCCATACCCAGTGGTTGTTTACATAAACAGGGTCGCCATAACCGTTCAATTCCCAAACAGCGGGAACCTTGAAGTCATCCCATGCCTTGTCGTCATAACCTACTTTGTAGAAGTCGGTAGGACGCAAATCGGGGTTCTTGACAAAATCGAACTTCCATGTACCGTTCAAGGTCATGTAGTTGGCCGATTGAGTCTTACAGCCTTGAGAAGCTTCAACACTTTCAAACGCAAAATAATTAGTGTGCATAGGAGCACGATTCACGGCATTGACTTCGGGGTCAAGCCATTCTTTGAAAGTCTGTGCAGAGGCACCTAATGCCAACAGACCGAAAAGTCCTGTAAGTAATTGTTTTTTCATGCAATATTATTTAGATTCGTTTTTTGCAAAGATAACCATATTATGAGTAATAAAAAGGATAATAATCGGTCATTTATTATCACTATAACTTCAAAATGACCGATTATTCTATTCTTTTACCCAATTTTTATTGTGTGGTACTATTTTCTTAGGGTGATGTGTCAGTCCCTCTTTCAAAGGAACCTTTAATATATAGGTACGATGCGTACGGTTTTGAAGGAAGTCTTGACGGAGCCAAGGATTCAGATTTTTCAAAAGGGCGTAAGTCGTTCCTTGGCTTTTTGCCCAACGGGCCAAATTGTCAATTCCACTTGTTAGAGTGATTTCCCGATAGGGGATAGGAACGTACAAGTCGGATGCCTTTAAAATGAAACCAAATTGAGACGGGTCGGCAAACATGATTTTGGCGGCAATGATGCGATATACATAGCGTGCCGTTTCTTCCACTAAATACAAGTCGAGTGCATCATCGGTAAATTGCTTTTCGAGTTGGTCACTGATACGGGCTTGTCCGGCATTGTACGAGGCGGCTACGGCTACCCAGTCGTTGTATTTGGCATATGCATCCTTCAAATATTTGCAGGCTGCTCGGGTGGCTTTCTCTATGTGATAACGTTCGTCTATGTTATCGTTCACTTCCAAACCATATTCCCGCCCGGTTGTTTTCATGAATTGCCACAAACCGGCGGCACCCGCTACAGAACGGGCATTGGGGTTCAGGTTGCTTTCAATCACCATCAGATATTTAAAGTCGTCGGGAATTCCCTCTTCCTTTAAAATCGGTTCCACTATAGGGAAATAACGATTGGCTTTCTTTATCATTTGTATGGAGGTGCTATGCATATAAGTAAATGCCAATAGTTCCCGGTCCATACGCTCGTATCGGTCAAATCGGGTTAAGTCTATTTTTTTTTCGCAGAACACAACGCTCTTAGGAACTTGCGGTTGTGCATAAAGGGCATTGATACATGTCCATATAAAAGTTAGAATGGTTAGAATTCGGATTGGTTTCATCATAAATGTTTATTCTTCATTAAATTCATTCTTTACTCCCCTGCCTATATTCCTGTATTCGGTAGGTGTATAGCCTGTTTGTCTCTTGAATACGGTAAAGAAATGTTCGGCGGAAGTGTAATTCAGTTCGTAACAAATTTCTTTGATGGTCAACGGACTTTCTATCAGCATCTGTTTGGCTTTCCGTAATTTCAGTTCCTGAAAGTACTTGGCGGGTGAATAGCCGGTATATTCTTTGAATACTTTACGGAACCAAGAATAGCTGAGTCCCAACTTGGCCGAAAGTTCTTCGGCGTCTATTTCTTTGGAAATGTTTTCCTGCATAATGATTTTGGCACTCTCTATCTTTTGGGCGGCATTGTCCATTTCTTCATACAACTTGTTTTGCGAAATGGAGAGCAGGCATCCGATGATGTGCATGGCTATTCCTGAAAGATATTGTTGGGAAGCAGTACGGTCGGCATCGGCTACTTCCAAGGCACGGCGAAAAAGGGCTACCAGTTCCTCGTTGATGCCAATGTCGAGCACTTGCTTTTCTTTGGTGAGGAAATTTTCCTGCATCAAAGTGTCGGCAATGCTTCCTTCGAAGCCGATGAAGTACTCATTCCACCCGGTTTTTGCTGCAGGAGAATACGTATGCCATTCATCGGGGAATAAAATGAGCAACTGTCCTTTCGAAACTTCCTGCTGTGGTGTACTCTCACTACTGAAAGTACCCTTCCCTTTGGTGATGTAGACCAATTGGTACTCATGTAAAGTACGCCCTTTTTGGATGGTGAAATAGTATTCTTCCGGATGGTTGGGCGGTGGGTATATACCTCCGGCTTTAATGGCTTGGAAGCCTACGGCATTGACACATAGTCCGAACCGCTTGTCCTTTTCATTGGTAATGAGATATTTGAAATTCGATTCTTGTTCGTTATAGTGCATGATAATTCTTCTTTCTATTCAACCACTTTGCTTTGCAAAAATAACATTATTTTATTGATTGACAAAAAAGCATCATTTCTTCACAACAATCCGGTCGTATTGCGATTCGGCTTTAATCTCTGTATGCTTGGGGGCATCCATCATTTCAATCAGTGCACGGAGTACGGGACCTTCGCCCATCGGGTCGTTTTCCTGAGTGGGGCGGTTGTAATAGAACGTGGGCGAGGGCTTGATACCGGTACCTACACAGATGGCAGTTACATCACCCTTTGCGGATATTTTGCTGAGCATTCCTTTCAACCCTTGTTCGGCGGCATAGATAAAGTCCAGTTCCAACCAGTCGTTCTTAACGGCTTTGGCCAGTCCGAAGGTAAACATGGCGGTACCGGTAATTTCTTCGTAAGAGTCTTTCTGGTCGAGCAGTTGGTGCCACAAACCGTTCTTTCCCTGATAGCGTATCACTCCGCTGGCCTGTTTGCGGAAGAGCTTCAGCACTTCGGCCCGTTTGGGATGATTCTCGGGCATCACACTCAGCAGGTCGGCTGTTGCCATGAATACCCATCCATTGGCCCGGCTCCAGTGTGCCACTCCGTGTTCATCGGTATCGGTGTGGTAATAATGATAGAAGATGCGTTTTTCGGGGCACCACAGGTAATCGTGGTATTTAATGACTTGATGGGCGGCATCATCTATGTACCGCATGTCGCCGGTAGCCTGTCCCATACGGCAGAGGAACGAAATGGCCATAAAGGCATCGTCGGCCCAGATAGTCTGAATGTGCGGCCAATAGCGGGCAATGGTTCCGTCCTTCAGACGCGGCTCGGCATATAATAGATGTTCGGCCGTCTGGTTGATGTATTGTTGAAAAGCCTCGTGCGGATATTTCTGTTGCAAGGCGATGAGGCCGGCCCCCATCGGTCCGTTGTCGTCCAGTCGCTTGCCGCGGAATATCATGTGCCACGAATGCTTGCGCACCCCGTTCCAACCTTCCTCTTTCATGGCTTGGTCGTATTGCTGACGGAAGAAGTCCAGATTGCCTTCATTGAACACAAAATCCATGTTCTTGCGTACATATTCATCGTATTTCTTGTCACCGGTCTTGTCGGCCAGTTCCATCAGGGCAAGATGAGTCACCCCATTGGTATAGTGCCAGTTGTTGTACTTGCAGTTTACCTTTACGTCCATATCGAGCGGCATATCCTTCACCGAGGGGAATGTTTCTCCGGTACGGGTATTCTTGAAATCGTAGGTAGTGGTAGCCAGGATACGGTC
>CAZFDP010000107.1:0-6349 GCA_964518185.1 uncultured Phocaeicola sp.
CAAATATTTATATACCTTTGTAGTATTAAACTAATCTTTAAAATCAATATGAAAAAGTTAACTTTCATCCTCTCTTTTCTATTACTGTCTGTTTTTTACATCCAGGCTCAACAAGCAAAGTATGTCTTCTATTTCATCGGTGATGGAATGGGATTAAACCAAGTTTTAGGTACACAGATGTACCAATCTGAATTGAAAGGAGAAATCGGAGTAACTCCATTGTTATTCGCCCAATTCCCTTACACGGCTATGGCAAGTACCTACTCGGCTACTAACGGTGTAACCGATTCGGCTGCAGCCGGCACCGCCCTTGCTACAGGAAACAAAACTCGCAACGGTTCCTTAGGAGTAAAAAAAGATGGTATAACCGAAGTTACCAGCGTAGCCTCATGGGCCAAGGCCAACGGATACAGAGTAGGTGTAAGTACCAGTGTAACCATAGACCATGCCACACCCGCTGCTTTCTATGCCCACCAAGCAGACAGAGGAGCAAGTTATAACATAGGACTGGATTTAATTGCCGCCAATTTTGACTTTTACGGAGGTTCTGATTTTGACGACCCTACCAACCGAAAAGCATCCAAAAAAGACGGTAAGACATACGAAAGCCTATACGACCTTACCCAAAAGGCCGGATATACCCTTGCCAGAGGATACAAGGATTATAAAAAGAAAGCCAAGAAAGCCGAAAAAATGATTCTTTTCCAAACAGAAGCAGCCTCGGCCATCGACAGAAGCTCCATTCCCTATGCCATTGACCGCAAGAAAGGCGATATGACTTTAGCTGAAATTACCCGCGCCGGAATTAATTTCTTGTCGAAAGACACATCCAAAGGATTCTTCTTGATGGTAGAAGGCGGTAAGATTGACTGGGCATGCCATGCTAACGATGCAGCAGCCACTTTTGAGGAAGTAATCGACTTCAATGATGCAATTAAAGTAGCCTATGAATTCTACGAACAACACCCCGATGAAACATTGATAGTAGTTACAGCCGACCACGAAACTGGTGGTTTGGCATTGGGCTCAGGTCCCTATGCACTGAACCTTCAATCTTTGAAAGCCCAAAAGATGAGCGAAGGCGCCTATACAGGTGTACTCAATGGATTGAGAAAGAAATATAAGAATCAAGTGCCTTGGGAAGCCATCCAGGAATCACTGAAAGAAAACTTTGGTTTTTGGGATACTGTCAAGATGCACGAAAGACAAGAACAACATTTAAAGTCGGTATATGACAAGAGCTTTGGTAATCAACCAGTATCTCTTGAAGAGAATATGTATCAACAAAATGAACCTTTAGCAGGAACAGCCAAGAGAATTTTGAATCAAATAGCATTGATCAATTGGGCCAGTGGAAGCCATTCTGCCGGTTATGTTCCGGTGTTTGCCATTGGCGTAGGTGCTGAAACATTCCATGGACAAATAGACAACACGGAAATACCTTTCAAAATTGCCGAAGCTGCCGGATACAAGCATTAGTCAAAACTGAAATAAGCGGCCAACCGCTGCAAGTCTTTCTCAGTGAATTCTTCATACAAGGATAACTGGGAAAGACTTTTTATATCTCCCCTTTTCTTACGATACTCCACAATGACTTTAGCCTGATAAAAATTAAGATAAGGATGTGCACGCAGCTTGTCGAGTCCTGCCTTGTTGATATTCATCTTCCTTATAGGTGCTTCTTCCAAAGAAAACCATTTCAGCATTTCGGGAGTCACATATTTTACTTCTTGCAATTGTTCCAATGAGTAAAAGCCACCCAATTTATCACGATAGCCCACAATAGCCTTAGCAATACCCGAACCAATACCCGGTATCTTTTTCAGTTCTGTCGTATCAGCCATAGCGACATTCACCAATGTACCTTTAGGATATTTGACAATCTTTGGGAAGGTATCTTTCGCCTCGGTTATAACAACCGAATCACGTACCACATTAGGATTACGGACAAAAGCATTGGAAATCCGAATGTAGGGTTTCAAAGTAGCAAACTGTTCTTCAGTCATTCCATAGATACGCGAAAAAGATTCCGGAGTTGCAAACCTTCCACCTTTTGCCCGATACTTCAAAATATTATGAGCCATAAAGGAAGGTAGCCCCAAGTTCAAAAATTCGATGGAATCGGCCGTATTGGGGTCAAAAGCCCTCAGCATCACCTTCCGTTTCTGCACCCACGCATCGTTCGCTTTTGAGGATTTCTGTTCGCGCACCCTGACCAAGAAAGTTTCTTTTTCCTTTACTTCCTCCGCCGGGACTTCTTCTACATCCTTTATATAATATGGAAGCACCATGCTTCCGATGGCAAACACCACTATTAACAGAGAGAGGACGTAAACCGCCCTCCGCTCACCCTTAGAATAATAGAAGAAATCCTTCCACATACACTTAAATAATGCCTAATTCATTGACAAAAATCAAGCCTATCGCTATAGGAGCCAAATATTTCAAAATGAACATATAAACTGAGAAATAAGGCGCTTTTTGCAACCCGTAATTTGTAGTTTCGTCATAAGAAATGGAACGTTTGAGATACCAACCCACAAAGAGAGCAATCAACATTCCCCCACCCGGAAGCATAATTTTGGCTGTAATGAAATCCAAGAAATCAAAACATCCCATGCCAAAGAGTGTGTATTCCGACCACATGCCCAATGACCATGAAGAAGCAATCCCCGTAATGGTACAGAAACCGGTAACCAACCAAGCCCCACGCTTACGGGTAAGTCCAAACTGTTCATTCAAGAAAGCAGTTACCACTTCGTGCATGGAAATAGTAGAAGTCAAGGCCGCCAAAGCCAGCAACACATAGAACATCACCGAGAAAATCATAGCCAAGAAAGGTATACTGCCAAAAGCTTGTTGGAACACATTAGGTAATGTTATAAAAATCAGTGACGGTCCTGCATCCGGTTGGATGCCTACCGAAAATGCTGCGGGGAAAATAATAAAGCCCGCCAATATCGCCACCATGGTATCAATTACCCCTACACTTAAAGCAGTCTTTCCTAATCTGGTTTCAGGACCAAAATACGAAGCATACGTAGACAAGCAACCCATGCCCAAGCTTAACGAAAAGAAAGCCTGTCCCATAGCTCCCAAGAACACATCTGCATTCACTTTACTAAAGTCGGGCTTCAAGAGGAATTCCAATCCCTTTCCTGAATTCGGCAAAGTCATGGAACAAATGGCCAACACGACAATCAAGATAAACAATATCGGCATCATAACCTTGGAAGAACGTTCTATACCTTCCTTTACACCCTTCACTACAATATAGTGAGTAGCCAGCAAAAAGACAAGCAACCACAACAAGGGACGTACCGGGTCTTGTGAAAAGCTTTGGAAAGAAACTACAAAATCATCCGGTGTCTTATTGGCAAACCCACTGGTTACGGCTTGCAGAATATACTCCAATGTCCATCCGGCCACTACCGAATAGTAACCCAGAATCAACAAACCGGCCAATACCCCCAAATATCCTACCCATTTCCATTGTGTATGTGGAGCCAATACCTGATAGGCTTTCCCTGTACTTGCCTTAGAATGACGACCAATGGAAAATTCCGCAATCATGATAGGTAATCCCAACAAGAAAACACATCCCAAATATACTAATATGAATGCGGCTCCTCCATGATTACCCGCTTCATAAGGGAAACGCCAGATATTACCCAAACCTACAGCCGAACCTGCTGCCGCCAATATCGCTCCAATCTTACTGCCAAAATTGGCTCTTTCAACATTATTATTCTGCATAAAAAAATTTCAAATTATTACAAATAAAGCAATTTAAGCGCAAAAGTATAAAAATAATCGTAGCTTTGCATCCAAAACCAAATAAAATAAGCTATGTTAAGTCATTTAAAGAAATATCCATTATCGTTGGGCATTATTGCAGTCATCTTCTACCTGTCTTTCTTTACTCCTCCAAAGACCGACATGGAAGGAATTCCAGGTATTGACAAGTTGGCCCACACTTGTATGTACGGAGGGCTTTGTTTAGTCATCTGGTTTGAATATCTACGAAACCATTCCAGCATAAACTTTGCCAAAGTATGGATTTGGGGTATCATTGCCCCCATTATAATGAGTGGAGCCATTGAATTGTTACAAGCCTATTGCACCGAAAACCGGGGTGGCGAATGGTTGGATTTTGCAGCCAACAGCCTTGGTGTTATATTGGCAGCTCTCGTAGGTTACAACCTTCTTCGTCCGTTTATGTGGAAAAAGAAATAAAGAAGCGCCGGCGATTCTCACGAACAGCCGACGCAATGTGATGAAAAGTCTAGTTATATATTGTGAAGATAGAGGGACAAATTAACGGAAATCCTTCAATTCCTTCTGCAACCGCTGACGGGTGAAGAATATCCTGCTTTTTACCGTACCGATGGGCAATGCCAACTTAACGGCTATTTCCCGATATTTGAATCCAGACACATACATTGAGAACGGCACTCTATACTCCTTAGGGAGCGAATTGACAATCTTACGAATCTCCTTCAAATCATAGTTTCCTTCGGTCGATTCAAAACCGGAGTTTTGGGGAAGATTCAAATGGAACAGGTTTTCTGTCTGATCGACAAAAGTCTGATCACGAACAGCTTTACGGTAGTTGTTAATGAAAATGTTGCGCATAATAGTATACATCCAGCCTTTAAAATTAGTATCAGGGGTATATTTCTCTTCGTTATCCAACGCTTTCAAAGAGGTTTCCTGCAACAAGTCGTTCGCTTCTTCGCTATCGGCAGTCAGTTTCATGGCAAAGCGGTGAAGTTCCGCCTGCATTCCCAGTAAGTTCTGTGTAAAATCCGCTGTTCTCATAATCATTCATATTTTAATTGTTTGAATAGGCTTTATTGCTTTTTCTGGTGCAATATTAGCGAGTTATTTCAAGCGGAAAGGCATAAAAACTGACAACAAAAGGGGTAAAAACTGTCAATTGTCAGTTTTTACCCCCTCAATTATCAGTTTTTAGGTGGCATTAGCCTTCATTCCAAGTTTTATAAGGCCATTTCATCAAAAAAGAATTGTAATATCTTACATCGCCCGTCACTTCTTCGCCTATGAAAGGCGGCTTTTCAAATGTTTCGTCCTCGGTTGCAAGTTCCACTTCGGCCACTACCAAGCCCTCATTTTCTCCATAAAATTCATCCACTTCGAACACATGATTCCCCGAACGGACCAAATACCGAGTCTTGTCAATCATACCGGGTTCACAAAGTTTCATCAGTTCCTGTGCCTCATCCAATGGAATCTCCTTCTCCCATTCATAGCGACTCATTCCGCCTTGTGCAGCCGGCCCCTTGATGGTGAGGTATCCTTTATCGTCACGAATACGAACACGAACGGTTCTTCCCCGGCCACTACAGATATAACCTTGCGCTATCCGACTGGAACTTTCGGCTTGTTGCTTATAGCTTTCGTCCTTTACAAGAAACTTTCGTTCAATTTCTAATGCCATATATATACGTATATAAACGATGTGTCATTCTGAGTGAAACGAAGAATCTGAATACATCAACGCAAATGTATTCAGATCCTTCGTCACTATGTCCTTCTGAAAGACAATAAATGTTTCTGTTATTACACTAAATTAGAAACACAAATAAAGATTAGCGCAATAACCACCAAACCGATTATCAGGTTTCTTACCACCTTCTTTGCCTTTTCTTCTTCACGTTTCTCCTTAGCGGCTTTCCGCAATGCTTTCTTATTCTGTCCCATAAGTATTGTATTTTTAGATTAGACTTTCAGATTCGTTAAAGTCCCTCAAAAGTACAATGTTTTTATAAGAAAACAAATTATTTCTTTATTTTTTATTCATTCTCTGTTCCCGAGAACTCCATCAGGTAAGCCTTGATAAATCCATCAATCTTTCCATCCATCACCCCATTTACGTCCGAAGTCTGATAGTTGGTACGGTGATCCTTTACTCGGCGGTCATCGAATACATAGCTTCGTATCTGCGAGCCCCATTCTATTTTCTTCTTTCCGGCTTCCACCTTAGCTTGTTCTTCCATGCGGTGCTGCAATTCTTTGTCATAGAGGATGGAACGCAACTGGCGCATCGCATTTTCCTTGTTCTTCGGTTGGTCACGAGTTTCGGTGTTTTCAATCAAGATTTCTTCTTCTTCCCCGGTATAAGGGTCTTTATACTGATAGCGCAAGCGCACTCCCGATTCCACCTTATTTACGTTCTGGCCACCGGCACCGCCGCTTCGGAAAGTATCCCAACTCATACGGGCGGGTTCGATGTTCACCTCAATACTATCATCGACCAACGGAGTGACAAACACCGATGCAAACGAAGTCATACGCTTTCCTTGGGCATTGTAAGGCGACACACGCA
>CAZFDP010000108.1:0-6309 GCA_964518185.1 uncultured Phocaeicola sp.
TGCCCGATAACGGATGTGTTCTCTTTGAGTCATTTCTTCTGGTGTGTTCATAATTTTACTTTTGCATTAATTCTACAGACTTTCCAATGTCGATTGTAAATTATATATTCGGCAAGAACATCTTTCTACTATATCTTCAAACTCCTTTAATTTACAAGACAAAGGTTCCACATATTTCTCACAAAAATAATGGTATTGCTTATCATCCCAAATCGTTTGTAAATTATAGACAGCCTGCATCAATTCATCATGCAACCCATCAATATCATCAACATTTATTATATAAGGCATAATAGTCAAACATTTCTTAAAACATCTACTAAATAATTCCCGTATTTTTCGACAAAGAATCTGCAATTCTGAAATTCACAATCTATAATACTTGTCGATAAAGACTCCAGTTTAGAGCACCAAAAACGAATATCATTATACAAACTCTGAACTTCACGCTTCTTATCCTTACAAATTTCATATTCTTCACGAGCATACGACAAATCAGATTTCGCATTGTCATAATCATCACGCAAAGCCTCCATTTCGTAACGATAATCATCTGGGACATAATCTTCACGGACACTCCTCAAATACTCCATTTCATCCTTTATATATCCCAATTCCTCCTGACATCTGTCCACTTCATATTTTGCATCAACACAAAGTTGTGTAATTTCATCCAACTTCAAGGACGCATTACTAACAATAATATTGATGTCTGAACGTACTTTATCTGCGCCATATACAAACTTATTCTGTATATCACGAAGTTTATCACTAAAAGCCAACAGTCTATTTACGCTTTCTACAGATACTTCATTCATCCGAACTACATTGTAGGTGCATTACTTACATATTGTGCATACTTATTTACATAGGAGCTAAAACTATCCATCATCTCCGCTATTTGGTTAATAACCCCGGTAGCCTCTCTAAATTGCATCTGGAAAGCTTGACTTTGCAGGTCATTCCACCCTTCCAAAGCATAATCCATCTGCCTATTCGCTGTATTAAAGCTATTCACCAAATCTGCACTTAAAGCCGAAAGGCCTTGTGCAAATTGGAACAATTCATCCGCACTTCTAACTTGTATTTCCATTTCTATTTTCTTAATTTATAAATTCTTCCAATTCATCCATATAAGGCAACTGATAAGGTGCCATTACATTTACGTCAATACCATCAAACAGACACATTCTCAACCGCTCATTCGTATAATCCAAACGTTTAAAGTCTATGTCATTGGTTATTTTAAAGTTAATAGGACGCAAGGTCGCATTATACAAAATAGCAATATTCTGGAAATAGCGACGTACTACCGATGACTCCACTATGAAACGTTCAAAATTCTGAATTTGCCATATTGTATAAATTCGATACATCGGTCCATTTTCCAGAATATACATCCATGCATCACGAACAGTAAGTTTCTGATTGGTGCTCACTCCAAAAGGTTTGTTCCCAAAAGAGAATAATTTGCTTTCTTCCGACTGATTTACTGTTCCCACCGTATCTTCATTCTTCAATTCCCTATCCAATCGATAATAATCTTGTCCTTCTACAAAAACATATAAAGGTTGCTCAGTCAGTGAGGCCTTAGCCCTATCATATAATTTTTCAACAAAGTCAAGCTGCTCACCTACAGACCTGATTATTTCAATCCCGTAATTTTCCTTCAAATATTCGAGATAATCATAAGCTTTTGTACCAGACTTAATATCCGGACTATTCAGCAACAATACAAATCGAGCCTCTTCACCTTGTTTTCTTGAATAGTGCAAAAGTGAGAGTAACGAAACCAAAAGGATTCTCAATCCTTGCCATTTACCACCTTCCTCTATACAAAAACGCCCCCGTTCGTTTATACCTACTATCAACAAATTCTGTCCTTTCGTATCTTCAAGGCGAACGGTTACATTCAACGAATTAATCTCCACACTCCGTCCAAGCGAAACCTCAGGGAAATCACCATAATATGCATCTTCCAATCCTGAGCACATATCCGGACATTCCAATTGGGTGACTGAATAATAAACAGTTCCATTCCCATTCACTTCATATTTCCGGCATTTATTCCGTATTGCTTCCAAACTTCCCGCCAATGACTGGGATTCATTGTCTAGCAATAAATCCGGAAGAAAAGTCTCAACAGTGCCTTTGGAATTGTTCATAGAGAAAGCGCCATGACTTCTTATTCCAACCAACAATTCTTCCTGTACATTCCGAACAAACATCCGTATATCCCCCATATCAAAAGTTTCCGCCTTTAAGAAATATTGTTTTTCAATTTTGGCAACCGACTCCGGTATTTGTGTCCCCATTAATGTTTGAGTAGCCAATACGACATTGATGCCATAACTTCGTCCCTTTGCCAAAATATCACTCAATAAGCTTTCCACTTCGAGCAACATGGACAAATCTGGATATTTCTTCCGGTCAAATAAGGACTGAAATTCATCTATCAACACAATAATCCTAGGCAAAACTTTTTGAGGGTTACGAGTATTGTAACTCAACAGATCACGAACTCCTGCCTTTTGCATTTTTCGTGCTCTCTGTTCTACCTGATCCTTTATCCGTTGTAGAAATTCCACATTAATGGAAGAGTCACCCGGATCAGCAACTAAGGTATTCACATGCGGTATATCACGATAATCCGTAAGTTCCACACCTCCTGGTTTCATATCCATCAAATAGAAGTTCAAGGTTTGGGGGCTGTATTTTAGCATACTTTTGGTTAGTAACAGATGAAGGAAATTTGACTTACCTGAACCTGTTTTACCCAACACCAACAGATGAGGACTCTCAAACGTAAGATTCGTAACCTGACCATTATCATTTGCACCCATTTCTACTGCAAATTCTTTAGTTGCGTCCTTATAAGTTACATCCTGTACCTTTTGGTTAGCTTCCATTTTACGCATTTGTTCTTTTTGCTTTAAGGCAGTCTTTTCTTTCTCCACTTCCTCACTTAACCTTGTAAACAAATGATTCTTTCCATCATTTGAGGACAAACAACCCGGATACTCCCGATAACAAAAAGTTATGAAGCTTTCATCAAAATACGATTTCAGAGAATCAGTTTCAAGAATCGCAAAATAAAGTCCCAAATGATGTCCCTGGCGAATCAACAGCTTTAAATTTACATCAACATCTTTCCGTAAATCCGAAGGAATGAACAATATACAAAGCTCGTAATGTCCATGAATGGTTCTATTTTGTATATTATGTTCCACTATATCCCCAAATTCAGTAAAGCTCGTTTGAAGCTGCCGACATTTCTGCATTACCCACTTTGCAAAATCAGACTCATCCAATATATATTGATCAACCAAAGACTTGTGCAGTTTGTTTTTCAGTTCTGCAATTTCTCGCGTAAAGCCTAAATCGACAAACGATACCCGCATTTTTCCGGTAGGGAAAGCCACAAGCAATGTAGCTACAAGCGTTTCCAAACGTTCATAGTCATTAGGGAATAATAATCTGAAATTAGGTTTTCCGCCCTTTCCTTGCCACTTCGCATATGTTGGAAGAGCAATTGCGCCTTTATCAAACCAATCGTATTCTATTGGTATTTTTTCCAAAGAAATACAGGATGAAGCTTCCATCCGAAGCTTTTCGAATATATATTCAAAATCGTCACTTGTCAAAGGCCATTCCCAGAACGAGCTCTGTTCTATTGTTTCATTAAAAGTTTTACACAATATTTCTCGTTTAGCCATTTCTGTCTTTCCTATTCGTTTGATATTCTTTTTAATGTATTCCGTAAAACGTTCTGGTTTCTCCACAGGAGAAGGAATATCTTTTATCGAGAAAATGTTTTCCAAACGTGAAGAAATATTATAAACAGCATTGTCCGCAGTTGCCTTCCACACCTTCTGGTTGTCAACGACTACTTTACTTGAATGAAGCTGAGACAAAAAATACACCTGCTCATAATTATCCACGTATTGCAACAAAAAGGATATAGCTTTCTTACGGAGTTCATTCAAAGAATCATCCATCTTATGTATCTCTTCCGAGAGTGACATCAATTGTTCGTGAATCATTTTTTAATCCTCCTTATAAATGAATTATAACTCTGTTCTGCCTCGTTCAAGCATTTATCAATATCCTTTTCCAAAAGGAAATCTCCACATTGATTGAACCAATATGCACGTTTTCCTTTAAGTGCTGCCTTTATGTATTTTATTCCCTCTTCATACAATCTCAATTTTAAAGACGAGTGGTAATCCGTTAAAGCTTCAGCATTCTTTATCAACCTTTCACCATAATTTAATTGTGCCGTATTAAATCCATAATCAGCTCCCTTCTTATCATTCGCCTCAGCTATTTCTGTATCTCCAATGCGTTCGTATATTTTCGACAAATAGGCATATTGTTCATATTCATATCCATCATAATCTTTTATCCTTTCAAAATAGCCCCTTGCTTCTCTTAATCTTTTAGAGCCTCTAAAATTAACCCAACCTTCCACATTATCCGGTTCACTAAGTCCAAACATATAACAAACTCCCAACGTATACAACAATCCTGGATATTTATTTCCTGCTTCTTCCGCTTTTTTCAAATATGTAAAAGCTTCATAATAAAACTTACGACCTAAGCTAAATGTCGCAACTCCATAGTTATTTAAATAGGTCGAGTCATTAGGTGAAAGTTTCAAAGATTCTCTCCAATAAAAGCGTGAATTGAAATAATCTTCTTTATTATAATAAAAGTGTGCAAGATTGTCAAACAAGCATTCTTTTGCCGACAATAACTTTACCCATTTCAAAATATTATCGTTTGTACCATTTAATGCATGGGTCGCAAGCTCCGCCGCTTTCTCCTCATCTTTATCTCCATCTCTACCTTCAAAATAATCCAAAGCCAAATAATACCGACAAAGCCAACTGGAACTCTTACCCATTTCCAGAATCTGCCTTGTCCCTTTATAGGAATTGTTTTGACAATTCAATATAGCCAAAACTTCCTGTTTGACTCTTTGCGGTAAAAGATTTGTTCCATCCATGATTTTACGCAAACCATTTTTATCTACAGACTTAAAATGAAAGACCTGATTTCCCAACTTATAATCAAATCCATTGTCATCCAAGAGTTCATCGGTCGTAATATCACACACCGATTTAAATATATGTATATAAAAGTCCTTGGACATGCCAAGCACTTCTTTCATTTCTGACACGAATTCTTCTCTATTAAACATCGCTCCTCTATTTTATTCTTTTCACTCCGAATCAACACAAAGGTCCTATAATATCCTGCAAATCTTTACCAACCACAGTTGTTCGCAAATCGTTAATCAAGCTGACATAATGTTTGTCCCGACTCTGTAACAAGTCCCCAAAGAAGCCATATTTATACAACAAATCCTTATATTCCTCCTTTCTATAATAGCCACCATAATGTTGCAACAAGTTCATTAGGTAGCAAAAGAGTTCGTCATTGTTCATATACGACTGGATTATATTCATATAATGCCTTTTTTCATCATCATTGATAGTTTTCTCATCTAACACCACTCGGATTTCATTATACACATACTTAAAGCAATGGCTAAACTTTGTCCCCTCCTTTATCATTTGGACATAATTATCCCACATAGCGATAATGCTTAATTTACCAGCAGAATTTTTCATTGCCTTATGTTGTGTCTCATAATATCTATAAAAATTAGAAAACACATTGTCGTTAACGTCAATCCCGTATCCACCAGTCGAAATTGTTTTCTTTAACGCTTCATCCGAAAATCGATCCTTATGATTATTGATTAACTGAGAAAACAAGATATTAAATGTCGAGCTTTTTCTCATTGTCCGCGATTCCTTGTAAGCATGCCATGCAACAACCAACGCAAAAACGGAAACCAGCACATCTCCCCATGAAGACAAATCACACTTTTCTTCTTCAAAAGATGAGCCAACACTCTTAGCCATCATCAACAACTCGCCCCACCATCCATAAACTAATAATACTAGCAACAAGAAAGCAAGCGGTAAAGGGACACGAAGGTTCTTATAAAGAAAATGTTTTCCAAACATACTTCCGAGATTTAAAGGTGAACAATTACATTCTATAGGAATGGGACAAATGTAATGATTTTGTCTACAAGAAACAAATTTCATTCCATCTTTTTCCAATAATAAATGGTAGCATTTCAATTAGGAGTAGTAAAATCACCTGTTCTTCCCTGGCATTCCTGACTTTGAAAATGCGCCACCCTAAAAGGTTCAACACGCATATATGTAAATAAAAACCCACCTTCAGACCATCAAGAACTTCATACGTCCTGATAATCTGTAGGTTACAATG
>CAZFDP010000109.1:0-6259 GCA_964518185.1 uncultured Phocaeicola sp.
CACGCAAATAAGGTTTGCGTACTACCAAATAGACTTGCTTGGCCAAACCTGCCAAGTAGATGGCTTCTTCGCAAGCCGTATCACCACCACCCACGACAGCTACAGTCTTTTTGCGATAGAAGAAACCGTCACAAGTGGCACAAGCACTGACTCCCATACCGGCATATTTCTTTTCATCATCCAATCCAAGGTATTTAGCCGATGCACCGGTAGAGATAATCACAGTTTCGGCTAATAACTCTTTTTCATCATCAATGGTTACTTTATAAGGACGTTCGCTAAAGTCTACTTTAGTGATAATACCGTTGCGGATGTCTACACCGAAACGTTCGGCTTGTGCACGAAGGTCGTCCATCAATTGAGTTCCGCTAATTCCTTCAGGGTAACCGGGGAAATTTTCAACTTCGGTAGTAATAGTCAACTGACCCCCCGGTTGGATACCTTCATACAATACGGGTGAAATATTGGCGCGTCCTGTATAGATGGCTGCTGTATAACCGGCAGGACCTGAACCGATAATCAGACATTTAACTTTTTCTGTACTCATATTCTTTACTCTTTTTCTTATTATATTTACTTTAACTGATAGAACTATGTTTTTCGATGTCTAAAACTATGTTTTATCGGACAGAAAACATCGTTTAATTTCGTTTATCTCATGTCGATGATTTCAGCATCTGGATATTTCTTCTTGTCAAATACAAAAATATCGTTGCTCAAAGACTGATTGGTCTGGTAAGAGGTAACTTTGATTTCGCTTATTGCTCCGTTTCTTAGTTCAACCTTTATATATATAGGAAGATAATTTTCGGATACAATTAAAGTGATGGATTTTAGTGTTTGTTCTTGTTCGGGAGTCAAGAGCACTTCATAGCCACTGGTTCCATTCTGCTTAACTTTACCTCTATACTGATATTGATAACCTTTTTTATAAGATTGTATTAAAGCATAAGGATTAATCCCTTGCAATTCTTCGGGGGTAGGGTTATTTATAGTTACTTCTTCGTTGTCGACCATGTAACTCCATTGTGTTTTCCCATCAAACCAACTGCTGATTCCTGCACAATTCAGATGAAATTTTTCTCCTTTCATTAATAAGCTCCCTTGGTTTGTTCCTTCAAAAGTGGCACGAATTCCGCCTGCTTGTTGTAAAGCAAGTGCAGTACGGTCGAGTACTTGACGAGCCTGACTGTCTTTTTGTGCAAACATGCAGAAAGGCATCAATAACAATAATATAAGGTATATTCTCTTCATATTCATTATTTTTAGATTTGTAACAAACGAAAAAGTTTATTGTTACATGTTCAATGAACTAAGTTTCATTTCTAATTCGGTCAAATCCATGCAAAGTACATCACGTGCCTTACTTCCTTGTGTAGGACCTACAATTCCGGCATATTCCAATTGGTCCATGATGCGTCCGGCTCGGTTGTATCCGATGGAGAATTTTCGTTGAATCAATGATGTGGAACCTTGCTGATGGGCTACAACCAGTTCGGCAGCTTCGCGGAACATAGGGTCGAGGCGATTCATGTCTACGTCGGCTGCACTACTTTCTGTTTCTTCGCAAGGCACTTCTGGCAATTCAAAAGCAGTGGGGTAACCTTGCTGCTTACTGATGAAGTTGGCAATGCGTTCTACTTCGGGTGTATCGACGAAGGCACATTGAACACGTACCGGATCGTTACCACGAAGGTAGAGCATGTCGCCCTTACCGATAAGCTGTTGGGCACCACTGCGGTCGAGAATGGTTCGCGAGTCCATCATGGCGGCTACACGGAAAGCTACTCGGGCCGGGAAGTTTGCTTTAATGGTACCGGTAATGATGTTTGTTGTAGGTCTTTGTGTTGCAATAATGGCATGAATACCTACTGCACGAGCCAATTGAGCAATACGACAGATAGGAAGTTCCACCTCTTTACCGGCGGTCATTATCAAATCGCCAAACTCATCTATGATAATTACGATGTAAGGCATAAAGTGGTGTCCTTTTTCCGGATTCAGTTTACGGTCTATAAATTTGGCATTATATTCTTTCACGTTACGGCAACCGGCTTTTTTCAGTAAGTCGTAACGGGTATCCATTTCAATACAGAGAGAATTCAATGTCTGTACGACTTTACTGACATCGGTAATGATGGCGTCTTCACCATCAGGTAACTTGGCCAAGAAATGTTTTTCAATAGGAGCGTATACCGAGAATTCCACTTTCTTGGGGTCAATGATGACGAACTTCAATTCGGCCGGATGTTTTTTATACAACAAAGAGGTAACAATGGCATTCAGTCCAACCGATTTACCTTGACCGGTAGCACCGGCAATAAGCATGTGTGGAGCTTTGGCTAAGTCTTCCATATACACCTCATTAGTAATGGTTTTTCCGAAAGCTATAGGAAGTTCCATGGTTGTTTCCTGAAACTTTTTGCTGGCCAATATGCTTTGCATGGGGACGATACGCGGTTTGGCATTCGGAACTTCGATACCAATCGTTCCTTTACCAGGTATAGGTGCAATGATGCGGATACCTAATGCAGCAATACTAAGGGCAATGTCGTCTTCCAGATTACGGATACGGGCAATACGGATACCTTCGGCCGGTGTAATTTCGTATAGTGTTACCGTAGGGCCTACACTTGCCTTGATGGAACTGATTTCGATGCCAAATGTACGTAGTACCTGTATGATACGGTCTTTGTTGGCATTTTGTTCTTCCATATCGATGGCAGTATCGTCTTCGTCGTAATGGTCGAGTAAGTTGAGTGAAGGGAATTTATAATTTTCCAAATCCAATCGCGGATTGTAAGGTTCCAATGCTGGCCCCTTATATACTTCGTCATCTTCAGTATGCTCATCGGCAATGGTGAAGTCGGGTTCCTTTTCCGGATCGGCTTCTTGTTCTTTCGATTCTTCAGCAGGAGCTTGTTCTGTTTCGGCTTCCTGCACTTCCTCAAAAGGGAAAGGTACTTCATCTTTTTCCGATTGGTCTTCTTTCTTAGGTTGTTCGCCCAAATCAAAATCTACAATGGTAGGCTGTGGGTTGACATATTCTTTTATAGGTTCTACTGATTTTTCTTCGGTTTGTGGTATCGGTTGTTCTTGCACAGGTACTTCTGTCTTTTGTTTCCGTTTGAAAGAAGGGTGTAATGCCTTTCTGATAATATTGATGGTTTCGTTACTAACATAAATAAGGAAAAGTAGAGCAACAACAAATAACAAAAGTCCCAATCCGGGTTCGCCAATTTGTGATATCAACCAGTTACTTACATTGTATCCATGCAGCCCCCCTGGATAGATAAAACTATTTTCGAAAGGTCCGTCAAAGATAAAGCCCAACATTACTGAAAACCATACCATCAAGATAGTACATGACATAAACCATTTCCACATACGGAACTGGTATGCACGCATCAGTTTCATTCCCATTACCGCCAAAAATACAACAATAAAATAGGCTGCCAGCCCAAAGCAATTGTTGATAAGATATTCAGAAAGTTGAGCACCACGTGCACCTGCATAGTTCTTTACCTGATTACCTGTTTGCATCAGTTCCCCTGGTTGCTGGTTGTCCAATATGCTTTGGTCTGCAGCTCCCGTAAAAAAGAACGAGGTAAATGCCAATAATAGGTATACGGCAAAAATCACACTGATAAGTCCCACTACAAAATGGGTAGTTTCACTCTTCAAGAATGTTTTTATTCTATTCGACTTTATTTCTTGTGGCTCCGGAGCCTTTTCTGTCTTTTTTTTGGCCATAATTGTTTCAATCTTTTTATTCTTTCGCAAATGTACATGAAATTCGGCAATTATTCATTTATTTATCTTCTTTTTTCTTACCTTTGCAGACCAAATTTAGGATTATGGAACAAAGAAGTCAAATTATCTTCGATAAAAACTCAATAGAATTTGTTACGGTCGCTGCTGAATATTGCAATTTTTTGGAACGTACCCGCGAGATGGACTGTCGTTCGTTTGTCGATACAGCACTCAAAATACTTCCGTTGCTTTACTTGAAGGCATCTCTTATACCCGAATGTGAACAGATGGGAGAGGATGATCTTGAAATATTTGTGACAGAAGACGATTACGAACTTATTCGTATGTCTATAGCCCATATATTGGGAGCAAAAGACGATTATTTGGAAGTGTTTCTTCCCGATATGGCCTATAGCGATACCCCTATCAAAAAATGTATTTCCGAAGATTTGGCCGACATCTATCAGGATTTGAAAGATTTTATTTGTGTATTCCAATCGGGATTGAATGTAACTATGAACGACTCATTATGTATATGCAAGGAACATTTTGCAGAATTCTGGGGACAAAGATTGGTGAACACCATGCGTGCCTTACATGATGTCAAATACAATCATAAAGACGAATTGGACGAAGATACCGAAACCATCAGTGAAGACTACGAATAAGATGAAACAAATAAAGAATACCATTGACAAGGCTGTAATAGCCGGAATGTCCAAGGTGGAATTTCCCGGACGTATTTTTGTAGTCTATACGGAAAAAGATGCTGAAAAGGCTGTGGAATATCTTCGGACGCAACAGATAGTGGGAGTGGATACCGAAACTCGACCTTCCTTCAAAAGAGGAACTATCCATAAAGTTGCATTGATGCAGATTTCTACAGAAGACACTTGTTTCTTATTTCGCTTAAACCGTATCGGAATGCCGGTATCGCTTCAGGAATTTCTGCAAAGTGATGTCTTGAAAGTAGGGCTTTCCTTGAAAGATGACTTTCAAGTGATACGCAGGCGAAAGGATGTTCATGCAGAAGAAGGCAATTGGATTGAACTGCAGGATTATGTAGAACGTTTTGGTATAGACGACCGTAGCTTGCAGAAAATTTATGCCAATCTGTTTGGACAGAAAATTTCCAAGTCCCAACGTCTTTCCAATTGGGAAGCCGAGACGCTGACCGAATCACAACAACAATATGCAGCTATAGATGCATGGGCCTGTGTGAAAATATATAATTGCTTGTCTGAGTTAGAACGTACCGGAGACTACGAATTAATAAAGAATGAAATAACCTTATAAAGATATGTCATACAAGAAAGTATATCTCAAACCAGGAAAGGAAGAATCACTGAAGCGTTTTCATCCTTGGGTGTTTTCGGGAGCCATAGCACGAATTGAAGGCGAACCTGAAGAGGGCGAAATAGTCGATGTATATACCTCGAAGAAAGAGTTCATTGCATGCGGACATTTTCAAATAGGCAGTATTGCTGTACGTGTATTAAGTTTCCGTCAGGTAACCATTGACCATGAGTTCTGGAAACATAAATTGGAGGTGGCATACGACCTTCGTCGCAGTCTTTCCTTAGCAGGAAATCCTATAAATAACACCTATAGGTTGGTTCATGGCGAAGGCGATAATTTACCGGGACTCATTATCGATGTGTACAATCATACAGCAGTAATGCAGGCTCATTCCGTGGGTATGCATGTATACCGAATGGAAATAGCCGAGGCATTAACCGAAGTGATGGGCAATGTTATTCAGAATATTTATTATAAATCGGAAACGACCTTGCCTTTCAAAGCAGAACTCGGACAAGAAAACGGATTCATAAAAGGTGGAAGTCCGGAAAATGTGGCTATGGAATATGGCTTGAAGTTCCATGTTGACTGGCTGAAAGGACAAAAGACAGGTTTCTTTGTAGACCAACGTGAAAATCGTCATTTATTGGAACAATATGCCAAGGGACGGAATGTATTGAATATGTTTTGTTATACTGGTGGTTTTTCGTTTTATGCCATGCGTGGAGGAGCCAACTTGGTACATTCGGTAGACAGTTCGGCTAAAGCTATCGATTTGACCAACCAAAATGTCGAACTGAACTTTCCAGGTGATACTCGTCATCAAGCTTTTGCTGAAGATGCTTTTAAATACTTGGATCGTATGGGTGACCAATACGATTTGATTATTCTTGATCCACCTGCCTTCGCCAAGCATAGAGACGCTCTTCGTAATGCACTTCGTGGATACAGCAAACTCAATGCCAAGGCTTTCGAGAAGATTAAATCGGGAGGGATTTTGTTTACTTTCTCTTGTTCGCAGGTAGTAGATAAGAAAGATTTTCGTAATGCTGTATTCACAGCTGCTGCCCAAAGTGGACGGAGTGTACGCATTCTGCATCAACTAACCCAACCTGGAGATCATCCGGTAAATATCTATCATCCGGAAGGTGAGTACCTTAAGGGGTTGGTTTTGTACGTGGAATAAAAGTAACTATTCAGCGTTTTT
>CAZFDP010000110.1:0-6241 GCA_964518185.1 uncultured Phocaeicola sp.
ATACCCTTCCAATATGCATAGGTGAAGATGCCCGAACAAGAGGCTTCCAGATAATTGGCCTGAGTACCTACATTATAAGTTTCACCATCAATGACATCTCCTTTACCATCGGCAGTCTTGGTTGCATCATACTGAAGCAACTGATACCATACACCTGATTCAGCGTCTTGCCAACGTTTCAAACCGGCAGCCACTTGTTGAAGGATACCGCATACATCGGCATAGTTAGGATGGTCTTTTGGCATCACTTCGAGTACATCGACCAAAGCAGCAAAATACCAGCCCATACCACGTCCCCAAAATTCCTGGCTACAACCTTTGTAAGTGCCTTCCTTTTGTGCCCAGAAGGAGTTCTTGTCTTCCGGTGTAGCCGACCATGCATGATAGTTCAATTGCTTGTCTGCATTATACGTAAACTTATGGATGGTCATGAACTGATGGGCAATATCATTCCAACTTTCTAAATTCTCTTCGGCATTGTCCTTGCCAAAAGCATTTTGCCATTGGGCATAGATAGGCGACCCCATGAACAAACCATCGAGCCACATCTGATTGGGATAAATGGCCTTATGGAAAAAACCTCCGGCACCGGGAAGCCCTTCGGCTATACGTGAATGGTCATACTTTAATTTGTTACGGATAACTGTCGTAGCATTCTTATAACGTTCTGCATCCTTGACATTACCCTTTTTCAATTCTTCGTTATAAAGAGCAAAGAAAATATTACCTGCCGGAAGATCGTCTATATTACTGGGACGAAGGGCAGTAGTACCTTTGGCGTTCATAATGTCCGAACCGTCTTCGTTGGTACTGAAATCGGCAAAAGCCTTCACGGCATCATAATATTCAGCCTTTTCGGGATAATAGGCCCAAGTCTTGAGGACAGCATTGGCTATAAGGCCGGATACATAATCCCAGGGTGTAGTACACAAACTGTCGTGATGATGCCGATTGCAATAAAAGTCAATGAGTCCGTGCGACTCCACCATTTGTTGCGAATAGGGTACAGGCTTCACTTCTTCTTTCTTGGCAGGTGCACAAGCCACCAAACAAAGCAAAAGGGTTCCTAAAATGTAATTTTTCATAAGCAGTAGTATTTACGTTTTACAAATATTCTTTTATTTTCTTTCCTGTAAGCGGATGTATTACCTCGGGGGCTATTTCGGCAAGCGGTTTCATTACAAAAAGCCGTTCGCACATCAACGGATGGGGGATAGTCAATATAGGGCTTTCGGACACGACATCGTCAAACAACAATAAATCAATGTCTATCAAGCGGTCACTATAAATTCCTCCTGTCGATTTCTTTGTACGGCCTAATTCACGCTCTATCCGTTGGGTTTCTTCCAGCACTTCCATGGGCGATAATGAAGTATCTACCCCACAAGCTGCATTCAGAAACGTATTTTCCGATTCAAAGCCCCATGGCTCGGTGGCATAGAAAGCGGAAAGGGAAAACACTTTCCCTATCCGTTCCTCTATTTCCTGGATGGCTGCACGAAGATTCTTTTCCTTATCACCTAAATTGGTGCCTAAGCCCAAGTATACTTTGTGCATTACTTGTCCAATATTAACATGGCATCGCCATACGTACCAAAACGGTAGTCTTCCTTCAATGCCACCTTATAGGCATCCATAATCAAGTCGTATCCACCGTATGCACATACCAACATCAACAAAGTAGAAAGTGGCAAATGGAAATTGGTTACCATACTGTTGGCTACCGAAAAATCATAAGGTGGGAAAATGAACTTGTTGGTCCATCCTTCGAATTCCTTCAGATGGCCATCTGTCCCTACAGCTGTTTCGATGGTACGCATTACAGTAGTACCCACGGCACATACGTTCTTTCCGGCATCCTTGGCCGCATTGACTATGCGACAAGCATCGGCTTCCACAAACATTTGTTCAGAATCCATCTTATGCTTGGTCAAGTCTTCCACATCGATGTCACGGAAATTACCAAGTCCTGCATGCATGGTGATATAAGCAAAATCAATTCCCTTGATTTCCATACGCTTCATCAACTCACGACTGAAGTGAAGACCGGCTGTAGGTGCTGTAACCGCTCCTTCGTTCTTGGCGAAAATGGTTTGAAAACGTTCGGCATCCTCTTCTTCTACCGGACGGTTGATGAAACCGGGCAAGGGTGGTTCTCCTAAAGCGTAAAGAGCTTTCTTGAACTCATCGTGCGGTCCGTCATAAAGGAAACGGAGCGTACGTCCACGCGATGTAGTGTTATCAATCACTTCTGCCACCATAGAATCGTCTTCACCGAAGTACAATTTATTACCGATACGTATCTTACGGGCAGGATCTACCAATACATCCCACAAGCGGAATTCTTCGTTCAGTTCACGCAACAAGAATACTTCAATGCGTGCGCCTGTCTTTTCCTTATTGCCATACAGACGAGCAGGGAAAACCTTGGTGTCGTTAAAGATGAATACATCTTTGTCATCGAAATATTCCAAGATATCCTTGAACATACGGTGTTCTATCTCCCCTGTAGATTTATGCACCACCATCAGACGGGATTCATCTCTATACTTTGTCGGATGCAAAGCAATCCTTTCTTCCGGTAACTTGAATTTGAATTGTGACAGTTTCATATTGATTTATGATTTTTGAATTATAATTTCTTGTTCTTCCAACCATTCAGGAAAACTCTCTACCTGCATACAGTCTTCGAGTTTTACTTCGCCCACACGAGTACGTACCAAACCGGTAAGGTGTGCTCCACTGTTCAGGGCTTCACCAATGTCGCGGGCCAATGCCCGGATGTATGTTCCTTTGCTGCACACCACCCGTATTTTTATTTCAGGCAAATTGCATTCCAATAGTTCTATCTCGTCGATTACCAGCGTTTTGGGTTTGAGGTTTACTTCCTCTCCCTTCCGCGCCAAATCGTATGCTCTTTTTCCATCTACCATACAAGCCGAAAAGGCCGGTGGAATTTGCTCGATACTACCAATAAACTTCTTCAAGGTGTCCTCTACCAATTCACGGGTAATGTGCTCCGTTGGATAGGTTGCATCGATTTCTTTTTCCAGGTCATAGGATGGGGTAGTGGCTCCCAACATCAATGTGGCCACATATTCTTTGGTATGATATTGAAACTCCTCTATCCGTTTGGTAGCCTTCCCCGTACAAATAATCATTACCCCTGTAGCAAGCGGGTCGAGGGTACCGGCATGTCCTACCTTCAGCTTCTTCACCCCCAACTTGCGACACAGATGATACCTTATTTTATTGACAACCGCAAACGATGTCCACTTCAGCGGCTTGTCGAAATATAATACTTCTCCCTCTTTGAAATCCATGCCTTTGATTTCTTTTTTGTTTTCTTTTTCACCACAGATTACACAGATTGTCACGGATTTCTCATTTAAGACTCTGCGTCTTCGTGTCCCTGTGTTCTGGAGATATTATTTTAATTTTCCAACTCTCAACTCTATAGGATTGTGAGATTGTATCCCATGAGCATCATCACAAGGATAATACCACCTACAATAATACGATACCAGCCGAAGGCTTTGAAACCATATTTGGTCACAAAACTGATAAAGAATTTGATGGCCAATAACGCTACGATGAAAGCCACTACATTCCCTACTATCAAGGTAGTCAGGTTATCCATTATCAACTCGGTTCCTCCTTCCTTCAACAACTTGTACATCTTATACAGAGTTGCACCAAACATGGTGGGAACGGCAAGGAAGAACGAAAATTCGGCCGCAGCCTTTCGGGTCATACCTTGTGACATTCCCCCTACAATGGTAGCCATGGAACGCGATACACCCGGAATCATGGATATGCACTGATACAAACCTACCATAAAGGCACGCTTTTCTGTGAATTTGGTTTCTTCACTCCCTTTGTTGAATATCTTGTCACAATAAAGCATGAAAATTCCACCGATAACCAACATCACAGCTACCACTACCACACTTTCCAACATGGCATCGATAGCATCGCTGAAGAGAAGGCCCAATACTGCAGCCGGTATAAAGGCCACAAACAACTTCCAATAGAAATCAAACGTATGCAAAAAGCGTTGCAATGCGTTCGCACCCTCAGGAGCCGGTGTATGATTCAGACGGAAAAAGCGTTTCCAATAAAGCACCACAACAGAAAGGATAGCACCAAACTGGATAATGAAAGTGAAAGCCTTGACAAACTCCGTACTCTCTACCCCTAAAAGATTCTGTGCGATAATCATGTGTCCTGTCGACGATACAGGCAAAAATTCGGTCAATCCCTCTACTATCGCAATAATAATAGTCTCTATAATACCCATGCCCTCAATCAATCTTTCTTAGGTTTCTTCAAAATACCATAAATCATAAAGATGAAACCGAAGAAGCACACAACCGGTGCCACCTTGATTCGACGTACACTGAAGATATCGGGTTCGAATGTTCCTTCTGTCGAACCCGGTCCTGTCATCAACAGGAATCCCAAAATAATAATCGCCATTCCTATGCCAATCAGCACGAAATTGATTTTTCCGAAAGCTAATTTCTGTCTTTCCATATTTCTTATTTTCAATTATTCGGGCAAAGCCCTTATCAACACGTCTCAATTCATTAAATGTAGTACATTTCACTTGCCTTCATACGCAAGTATTTATTAATGGATATATAAGCACACATCCAAGTAATGACTACTCCAAAAACAAATACCGATACCAATACCGTAAGCAAGGACTCGGGAGTAATGATATCTATCAATTCCGGCTCATACTTCACCAACATATAAGCCATACCCAACAAAACCGTATCGGCCAGTACTGCTGCCAATACACCTATCCAAATGTTACGCACCAAGAAGGGCTTACGGATAAATCCCCAACCTGCACCTACCAGTTTCATGGTATGGATAAGGAACCGCTTGGAATAAATGGCCAAACGGATGGTATTGTTTATCAAAGCAAACGATATAAGAGTAAGCAATGCAGCCAAGCCCAAGAGCAACAGACTGATACGCTGAATATTGCGGTTTACAGCATCCAACAAGTCCTGCGGATAATTCACCTCCATCACCTTCTTGTTCTTTAAAATCAGCTTTTCTATCCATGCTATACTGTCCGCATTGGCATATTCGGCATTGAGTTTGATTTCAATAGAGGCTGTAAAAGGATTATATCCTAAAAACTCGGCAGGGTCGGTTCCCATGGCTTCGGTCTGTTCCTTCAAAGCCTGTTCCTTCGAAATGTATTGGGACTCTTTTACGAATGCCCTTCCATTCAATTCTTTTTGGAACTTCAAGGCTTCGGGTTCCTTCATGTCATCACTCATCAAAATGGTGAAGCCAATATTCTCGCGTACATAATTCGACAGATTGTTGGCCGACAATACAAAAAAGACCACCATTCCCAACAACAGTAATACTAACATGGTACTGATGCTGGAAGTGATGAACTGCATATTAAAAAAAGAACCCGATCTCTTCACTTTATCCACTTTTATCCCCAATTTGCTGCAAAATAACAAATAAATTAGATTATAAAGGCGTTTCGTTAAGGACTTTTAAGAGTATAAATAAATTGAGGGGCATGTTTTTTCTTACATTTGCACCAAAATTCTAAAATTAAAGTAAAATGGCTGATAAAAAATTAGTTCGTTCTGCAAACAAGAAGATTGCAGGTGTATGTGGTGGTTTGGCTGAATTCCTTGGTTTGGATGCAAGCATTGTTCGTATCGTTTGGTTGCTCTGTATCCTCGTCGGAGGTTTCGGTTTGTTGGCTTACCTCATCATGTGGATTGTAATGCCCGAACAAAAGTAATCCTTTCATTGTAGGTAATTGAAAAGGCTTGGACGGTTTCGTTCAAGCCTTTTTTTGTGCTTTTATTTATAAAATACACATCATTCATTTGGTGATAACCTCCGAAAGGTGTATTTTTGCAATGTTGTAAAACCTCCGAAAGGTGTATAGTTAGATTGTATAGAAACCTCCGAAAGGTGAATAATGATAGGCGTTATGAGAAGAAAAGTATATGATAAGTTATTGGAATGGAAGAACTTGTCTCAAGGTTCCTCTGCTATGCTCATTGAAGGAGCCAGACGAATAGGGTAAAGTCATCCACCCGATATACCCTTACATCGATAAATAAATACATCAAGAAGTATGGGAATTACCTTGGTACACCTTATGTGTTGCATTCGGCAGATTTACGGATAGAAGACGGAATAGTCTTCCTTCCTTTGTATATGACACCGCTTTTGTAGCATGTGAATT
>CAZFDP010000111.1:0-6220 GCA_964518185.1 uncultured Phocaeicola sp.
ATAACTCCCTTTAACTCCTTTATCTCCTGAAAGTTGAGCTTGCGAAACTTAAATTTTATTATTTCTGTGTCTCCGTGTCTCTGTGTTCTATTTATATAATATCCGCATCATTCAACACGGGAAATTTCTCTCTAAAAGCATTCAGCTTCTCCATATCGACTTCGGCCGATGCTTCACATTCTTCGTTCATGGTGCAAGCAACCATCGTCTTTCCATACGGGTCGATGATGACACTTCCACCGCAATATTCGCAAGCCGGGTCGGTGCCCACACGGTTCACCCCTGCCACATAACATTGGTTTTCGATGGCGCGGGCTACGAGCAAAGCGCTCCAGGCTGCCACTCGTGGAGTAGGCCAACTGGCCACATAAAGAATCATGTCGTAATCTCCCCGATTGCGTGCCCATACAGGGAAACGGAGGTCATAGCATATTTGCAAAAGGATACGGACTCCTTTCCATTCTACGATAATTCGTTCTTGTCCGGCTGTAAACCGCTTGTGCTCCCCACCATAGGTAAAGAGGTGTTTCTTGTCGTATATAGTCACTTCGCCATCGGGCTTCACAAAATAGAAACGATTGTAATATTTGCCGTCTGCCTCGGTGGCCACACTGCCTGCAAGAGCAGCCTGTACAGATGCTGCCTTGTTTCTCATCCACGCCAAAGTGTATCCGTTGCTTTCGGCTATCCCTTCCGGATTTGTACAAAAACCCGTACTGAACATTTCGGGCAGTACATAGAGGTCGGCTCCCGGATTCCGGTCGATGGCTTCATCGGCTCTTTTTACATTAACTACGGGGTTTCCCCATTCGATGTTTCTCTGAAGTATGGTAATTTTCATAAGGTTCTGACTTTAATTTCGCAAAGATAGCAATTAAAAGATGAAAAATTACTATGGGTAGTATATAAAAATCCTGACTTCCGCATTTTGTTGTCGGGGTAGAATTTTTTATGCATACCCCGGCTTTTTTCTTCCATCTACGGGCAGAGGCAAAAAGTATAGTGCGGCATTGTACAAAAGTATAGTGCGGCACTGTACTAAAGTGTAATGCGGCACTGTACTAAAGTGTAGTGCGGCACTATACTTTTGCGTAATGCGGCATTGTACTTTTTAAGTTGCGCCAATTCCGAATGAGAGAATAGGCCGTCATCCCCTCATTCTTAGGGGGTGAAAAGGTTATATCTCTGATGGGAAGTCGCGGAAATATTCTTTTTTGCTGCAAAAGGAAAAATAGAACATTCAAGGCGGTTTATGAAGCATCGTCATCTGCTGATAATTTAGGAACTTTGCGACAGAAAAAAAAGCATCATGAAGAATACAAAAACAATAAAGTCGGTCGGCATTGAGGACTTCAAGCGCGATCCGCACTTAATAGACTATGTGGACGAAAACATCATCATCCTGGATAATGTAGAAGCAACATTATCGGATGCCAATCTATATAGAATGGAATGTATCATGATGGTGCTTTGTCTGGAAGGAGAGACGACTATAGATTTGAACAACAGGACTTATCAACTGAAGGCTGAACAATGTGCCATGATTCTTCCGAATACATTGCTGCGTCATTCGCCTAAAAAAGAACGGCTCAGTGTGCGCATCGTGGCCATATCGCCCGATTTCCTGAAAAGCTCCATCCACCTGAACAAGGAATTGTGGAACATAGGCTATTATCTTTATCACAATCCTATTTTCCCCATCAACCGAGAGGCTTCCTATAAATTCTATCTCTATAAGGAATTGCTCATGAATTACATCAGTGAAGTGTCCAGGCCTTTCTTGAAGGCGGCAAAGAAGCATTTGTTTTCTGCCATTTTTTGCGAGCTGCTGTCCAAACTGTACGATGACATATCGGTGGACGAGAATGCTCCTGATTACAGAAACGACCGCTCGATGTACATCTTCCGTAAGTTTATGGAAAAGGTGAACGAGGACGATGGTACCCATCGGTCGGTGGCTTATTATGCCGATATGATGTGTTATTCGCCCAAGCATCTGAGTACGGTTATCAGAAACATGTGTGGAAAGGCTCCGCTCAGCATTATCAACGAGCATGCCATGGAATGTATAAAATACCAGTTGAAGCATTCAGACTTGAGCATGAAGGAGATAGCCGATATGTTCGATTTTGCCAATCCTTCGTTCTTCGGCAAGTTTGTGAAGCAGCATTTAGGTATGGCACCCCAGCAATATCGTAATTCGCTGAAGGAGTAATTGATAAGCCTAAAGAAGATGGAAGATGTATTTGTAGACAGAACTATAGATTTGCTGTTAGGCATAGTGCTGGTGGGAGTCATTGTGCAGGGCATAGTGCTGGAAAAGAAAATAGAACGGTTGGAGCGAAGAATAAAGCAACTGAAGGATGAATAAAGTGGAAGAGGATGTGCCAGCACATCCTCTTCCACTTTATTTATTCTTCCAACCATTTTTGGATAAGGGCTTTCGCTTCTTTCTGCATGTCTTCGGGCAGCGTGCTGATGCGTGCCTTATGGCTGCCTCGTGGTTCTACAAAAATGTGCAGATTTTCTTTCTTCTTGGTATTGAGCCAAGTGACGGCTGCAGCCGACCATGGGTCTATCTCACCATAAATGAAGACCATCTTCGGGTCGTTCTTCTTCAAGAACTTGGTGATTTTCTTACCTAAGGTCTTGTCGAACTTCACGAATTGGGCATCTTCGGGAAGAACCAGTTTACGCAAATAATCCTTGGTGCTCTTGATGACCATGTATTCCTTGAAGGGGCGCATGTCGTAACCGTAGTAACCCAATTCACGGCAAGCTTGTACGAAGAACGAAGCAAACTGGCCGTTTACATCGAAATACGAGGGATCGCTGATAGCCAAGAAGTGCTTGAAGATTTCTTCATCGCTGGCATCGAGGGAAGGAATAGTGCTGACCGGTGTTCCCCATTGCCACAAAGCAAACGGATATTCCAATACGGCATAGTCGTAAATTTCGGCTATCGGAGCACGGAATTCATATTTCTTTTCGGTACAATGCTTTTCGAACAAAGGCTGCAGGGTGGCTCTGCGTTTCAATACTTCCAACTGGAAGTTTTCGATGGTACGACGTTCTTCGGCTGTTCCCACCTTATAACGAAGGAAGGGTTCGTGACGGCCGTCTTCCACACCGTAGCAAAGAGGAGCCACGTAAGGAACAGAAATGTCCACATCGTCCGGATAGAAAGTACGGTAAAGCATGGTGGTCTGTCCCCCCTTGCTGATACCGGTAGCAATCCACTTGCCCGGATAGATTTGCTTGAAGGCATTGCGGATGGCATGAAGGTCGTCGGCACTGTTCTTGGTGGTAAGATATTGCCAATCGCATGGCTCGGGGGTTGATTCCAGAAAATAGCGATACTCTACAAATATCATGTTGGTGTTGAACCACTTGGAGAGTTCTTCACGATATTTAGGATTGGAAGCATAAGAAGCTCCGTAGCCTTCGGTCACCAATACAGTAGGACGGTCGAAACCTACATGAGAAACGAATACACGCTGACGGAAAGTCCCCAGTTCAGGACGTTCATGGTCAATCGGTTGGGTAAAGTAAGTGACATATTTTTCCGCAAATTCTTCACTTTCCAACGTTTTCACTTCGGTGATGTTGGAGATTTCTTTCAATTTGTTCTGCAATGCAGTCTGTGCGGTAGCAGAAAGAGGCAGACATAATACTGCCAAAATCAGCAACAGGGTGCTGAAAAGAGGTGTTTTTCTCATTTTATAGGAAATTAGTGATTAGTGGTGTAAAGATAAGTACTTTTCGCGGCTTTACCAAGAAACAATACTTTATTCCTCTATAATGACTCCTCTTCGTAGTTTGGATGGAGTGATTTCTTGTTTTTGTTTCAGGTATTTTACCAGTCCGTCTATAGCTTTGATGGACATTTCCTGATGAGGGAGGGATTTGTCAAAATGATAACTGGAGGCAATGTAACTGTTCATTCCTATCTTATAGGATTTGTTCTCGTCGAGCGGATGACCTTCGTTATCGGTCAGAGTAATGTGTGTTACTTTGTTATCGTGGACGTGGAGCGTGTATTTCAGTCCGGAGGGAAGCAGGTCTACACTCTTGTTACCCTTGCGGTAGGAATTCTTCAATAGGGTACGTATTTCGCCCGGTGTCATTTCGTATACTACGATGGAATTGCCGAACGGGTCGAGCCGATAGATATCTTCCAGCTTAATGTCTCCTTTGGGAAGCATGCCAATACGGATACCTCCTGAGTTCTGGAAAGCAAAGTCGGTTTGATAAATGCTGACAATGGCATCGGTCATCAATGCTCCCAATGGATGTTTCCCATCAAATTGGGCGGTAGCACGTGCCAATACTTGTTGCAGAGGCATTTCATCGTAATAACGTTGAATGTGTTGTTGGATGAGGCTGTCTTCTTCTATCAGATTATCTACTTTAACAAGTTCAAATTTCTTGTGGATAACCCTTTTGTCCTTCAGCGTGAGGGTGGTCTTCCCGATGTATTTCAAATGATCTTCGGTTTGGGTAACAAGTACACCATTTATCAAACGGGTAGAAGGAATACGGGTATGCGAATGTCCGCCGATGATGACATCCAATTCGGGCATGGCCTGAGCTATTTCTTTGTCGGTGGAATAACCGGTATGAAACAAACCGATGAATAAGTCACATTCCTGACGGAGGTGTTTGTACTTCAAGGCTGTTTCTAAAGGAGGAGTGAAAACCAGTCCTTTCAGGCGGTCGGGATGGACGGTAGGAATGGGCTGCTCCTTATATCTTTTTGTGGTTTCCATCAATCCGAGGATGCCGATACGAATGCCACCGACTTCGGTAAGGATATAGGGACGTGGTTGTTTGAAAACCGTGGTGTCTGTACTATGTATATTGGCACAGAGCATTTCGAAACCGGCCTTTTCGATGCATTGGGTCAGGACGGTTTGCCCATAGTCTAATTCATGATTTCCAATGGCGGCATAGTTATAGCCTAATTGATTCATCAGTTCAATCATGGGCAATCCTCGTTGGGGATATTGGTCTACCACAGGATTTCCTGAGAACATATCGCCTCCGCTTAAGAGCAATACGTGAGGATGTTTGGCACGTTCTGTTTCAAGGAATCGGGCTATCTTGGCAAAAGGAAAAAGACTGCCGTGCATGTCATTGGTAGAATAAATGACAAGCGTGGTTTCCTGGGCTTGCAGAGAGCCAAGCCAACAACAAAGCAACAATAGCGTTCCGAAAATCTTTTTCATGATGCATCACTTAGACGGATGCAAAGATAATGAAAAAACTTAAAGTAGATTCTGCCAAAATGCTTTTGCTGCTTCCCAACGGTAATATGGAGCGTTTTCGCTATCCATAGGGAGTAAAACAGGTTTTTCGTTGAGCAATGCCTTGAGCCAGATTTCTCCTTTGGTATTGCGATAGAATACTAATTGCAGGTTACCAGCCATAGGTGAGAGGCGGAAATCTTGCCACACCAAATGATATTTCTCGGCGTCTTTTTCTTTGTGGGCACAATCTTCTATTTTCATCAGATTGAGCAGACGGAGTAAATCTGTGTCGTGACCAAAACGAAGGTGGGCACAGGGTGTTCCTTGTTCTATAGCCTGCTGAGCTTGGGTAAGGATATGGCGAAGCAATGGTCGTGCACTTTGGGCGGCCAGTCCCCGATTAATAGGGGCATTACCATTGCATACATACATGCGGTGGTTGATACATTGCCAAATGCCGAACAGCTCTTCACTCGTGAAGAGGTCGTAGAACGACAGGCCAAGGTCGGTGTCCTGCATGTCTGAGGCTATCCAGTAGAGACCTATCATCAGTTCGTGAGGGTGCTTCACTTCATTGGGATGGGTAAAGAGAAGAGCCATCAACCGATGGGGCTGTACCCGTTTCTCTGCAAAAGTCAGGTAATCTTTCCGCCACGGAGCATCTTTGGCAGAGAAAACCTGAAGTTCCGGTGAGGTTTGGTGCATGAAGTCCATGTGTCTCTCATCCGAATCCTGATGGATATTCAAGGATGAATTCATTTCTTTCAGTTGTTTGGTAAAGGCTTCCATACTTTTGATGGTGCGCCCAGAAGTACTCGACCAGGCTTGCACCATAGCTCCTTCATTGAAAATGCTTGGGTAATGATGAAGCATCCGCTGGGCAATACCGGCTTGTTGTCGGGCACCTTTGGGGGTGAGTTTGCCACCATTCCCTTTTGCATCGGCCCAGACTTTGTCGAGTCTTGACAATA
>CAZFDP010000112.1:0-6180 GCA_964518185.1 uncultured Phocaeicola sp.
TACTTGGATTGATTCATTTAAAGTGTTTTCTTCGAATGTTGCATTCGTTACTATGCATCAGAAAGAAAAATGAAAAACTTAAAACAAGCTTTGGCTATTCGCATGCCTTGTACTATCTTTGCGGAAATTGAAACAAATTGTGAATAACCATAGCCTACATACCACCTCGTCCATTGCCCTGTTACAACATCAGGAGCTGCTCTTGCGCATGGAGTACGATTACGAAAAGGAGACTTTCCGTCAGCAGACGGAAGCCATGGGTGTGGGAAGGAAGGTGAAACGGGGCATGTGCTGGTTTCCCCTTATGGTGGGAAGGAGTTACTACAACTCGCTCAACCAACTGGTGGTAGAAGTGGAAAGACGCGAGGACAAGGACATAGAGCATGTATTCGAGTTTGGCAAGCCTGTGTGTTTCTTTACACAAGACGGCTCGGAGAAACTGCATTACTTCAACTTTACGGCCACGGTGAACTATGTGGAAGAGGATCGTATGGTGGTAGTACTGCCGGGAGCCTCCGCCCTAATGGATATTCAGAATGCCGAACGATTGGGCGTGCAATTGTATTTTGACGAAACCTCCTACCGGCTGATGTTCGAAGCCTTGGGACAAGTCGTCAAGGCAAAAGGTAACCGATTGGCAGAACTCCGTGACATTTTCCATGGCACACAGAAGGCCTCGACCTTCAACTTCGGACCAACCCGCTTCCCTTGGCTCAACCCCACGCAAGAAGAAGCGGTAAACAAGGTACTGGTGGCTAAGGATGTAGCCATAGTGCACGGCCCTCCGGGGACAGGAAAAACAACAACTCTTGTAGAGGCCATTTACGAGACATTGCATCGCGAAAATCAAGTGTTGGTGTGCGCACAGAGCAACATGGCGGTAGACTGGATTAGCGAGAAGCTGGTAGATAGAGGGGTGCCTGTACTTCGCATCGGGAACCCTACCCGAGTGAACGACAAGATGCTGTCCTTTACCTATGAACGTCGTTTCGAGAGTCATCCTGATTATCCTCAACTTTGGAGTATCCGCAAGGCTGTCCGTGAACTTCACTCACAAAGCCGCAAAGGAGCCAATCGTGAAAGTATCCGACAGAAAATCAATTCGTTGAAAGACCGTGCCACAGAACTGGAGATTCGCATCAATGAGGCCTTGTTCAGCGAAGCAAGAGTCATCTCGTGCACCCTTGTAAGTTCTGCAAATCGGGTATTGATGGGCATGAAGTTTGGCACACTTTTCATCGACGAAGCCGCCCAAGCCCTTGAAGCTGCCTGTTGGATAGCCATTCGCAAAGCCCATCGTGTGGTTTTGGCAGGCGATCATTGCCAGTTGCCTCCTACCATCAAATGCATCGAAGCCATGCGTGGAGGACTGGACAAGACACTGATGCAGCACATCGTGCAGAACAAGCCTCAAACGGTGTCTCTGCTGAAAGTACAATACCGGATGAATGAGGAGATTATGCATTTCTCATCCGACTGGTTCTATCAAGGGCAACTTACTTCGGCACCCGAAGTGAAATATCGGAGTATCCTTGATTTCGACACCCCCATGGTGTGGGTAAATACCGAAGGAATGGATTGTAACGAAGAGTTTGTGGGCGAAAGTTACGGCCGCATTAACAAACCCGAAGCCACTCTCAGTATCGAACAACTGAAAACCTATATAAATAAAATAGGTAAGGAACGCTTGTTGGAAGAGCGTATTGACTTCGGACTGATTTCACCCTATAAGGCACAGGTACAATACTTGCGCCAACTCATTAGGAAAGATGCTTTCTTCAAACCTTTCCGTTCTCTCATTACCATCAATACGGTGGATGGTTTCCAAGGCCAGGAACGCGATGTTGTCCTCATCAGCCTTGTGCGTGCCAATGAGGATGGTCAAATTGGATTCCTCAACGATTTGCGTCGTATGAATGTAGCCATCACCCGTGCCAGGATGAAACTCATTATTTTGGGTGATGCTTCCACACTTACCAAGCATCCGTTTTACAAGCGATTGTTTGAGTATATAGAAAATCTATAATTTACTTAAAAACTTCTCTCTGTCCACTATAAAACGAATGTGTGTGCCCTCGCCTATCACATCCCCCTTGCTGTCTGTAGCTTTGATGGAGAAACTGAGTTTACGTCCTTCCACTTCAGTGAGGATAGCCGTAGCCTGCACCTTTTCGCCAATGGCAGATGGCTTAAGATGGGAGGTGCTAATCATACTCCCCACGGTAGTGGAACCTTCGGGTAAATGAGGAGCTACCGCCTTCATGGCCGCATTCTCCATTAGTGCCACCATGGCCGGAGTAGCCAATACTTCCATATCACCACTGCCCAAAGAAAGGGCTGTATTTTGTTTCTCCACCTTCAAGGCAGAAGTGTAAGTCAATCCTTTTTCCATATTCAATCTTTCATTCTTCGGGCTTCTTCCGCCTTCAAATTCAACAAAACCGATTCAGGTACTTTGATGATGGTTCCATGTTTATGTCCTTCGGGGATAGAAATCTTATCGTCAATGGGAGTAAAGGTCTTGAAGTCCTTGGTAGATACTGCACCAAAACGATATTCACGATATACATCGAAATAAATCAGCCATTCGTCTCCCACTTGGATGGCACATGCTCCTTCTGAATAAGTGGGAGCAAACTTTTCTGTGGGGGCAGAATAAGGTCCTTCAGGCAATTCACCAAAGGCACAGAATAAGTCACTGAATCCCGGTTTGCGGTTGTCTTTTATAATGCACACATAATCCTTTTCACCTTTTTTCACCACAAAAGCATCAATGGAGTTGAACCCCGGGTCGTAGAATGGCTTTGTCGGGGCAAATGTCACAAAATCTTTGGTGGTTGTATAATATGCACGATGGCTCTTATTGGCTCCTAAACTATCTGCAGCTGTATAACACTCCGGACGGATGGCCGATGACCACACAATCATAAATTGTTTTTTAGCCTCATCATAAGAGACTTCTGGCGCCCATACATTGTTGGTCAGCGAATCGGCCATTACACGGATTTCGCGTTGCGCACTCCAATTTATCAAATCTTTCGAAGAAGCATATCCAAATCCCTTTTCTCCATTCCAACTGATAGTCCATACCAAATGATAGATGCCGTCGGGACCTTGCACAATGGAAGGGTCGCGCATCATGGATTGACCCATGTATTTGGGGGCTACCGTATCTTTTTCCCAATAATCATAATATGGTGTTTTGTTCCCTATCTCTGGTTGTAGCCATACTCCAGTTAAGCTATCCCATTGATAGCCATCGTAACTATAGAGGAGATGCAGACCGTCTAACGCAGGTTCACGATGTCCGGTAAACAAAAATACTTCCTTTTCTTTTTCGGTACAGGCCCATAAGGAACAAGATGACAAAACAAAGAACATTACCTCTATAACAGATAATAAACGTATTTTCATAATCTATTTGCTTTTATATACTTTTTTATATAATGACGTGACAAGGCAAAATTAATACTCACAAAAGTATTGAAAATCGTTCATATTACAAATATTTTTCACTCCATTTCGTTATTTAACTACAAAAGAGTATATTTGCGACAAACTATATCGAAATGAAGAAAATACTATTCATATTATCATTTGCTTGCTTTACATTGGCAGGACAAGCCCAGTCTGCCAATTTGCAGAAGACCGTAGAAGAAGGTATTAAAACCAGTATACAACAAACCGAAAACCGTGAGTGGAAAGAAGCTTTCGCTACATGTCGACAGATGGATGTACTGATCTATGCTGATGAGCAAAAAAGCAAGACACCTGCTCCACAATTGCATTATTTAGTGACCAAGGAACGTCTTCGTATGTATATGCGTCTCAATAACAACGAGCAATGCCTGAAACAATTGGACCAGCTGAAGGTATATGCCAATCAGGCTAAGACCGATGCTTTGCAAGAAGACTTGCTGATGAATCTGGCCGGTTATTATCAGAAATTTGGTATGACCGAAAAAAGTTTGCAATGTTACAAGCAATTAGTACAGAAACGTTCTGTTGGCAAAGATGAAAAAGGAATTGACCAATGTTATCAGGATATGTTGAAACAGGCTGAACAAAGTAATAATGCTGTGCTGACCGATGCTTTGGGTAAATTGTATAATCATTGGCAAGATTCCATTAAAGCAGTCAAGGCTGCACAAGAACTACAGACTTTACAGAACGATTATAATGTATCGAAAAAAATATTGAGAGCCAAAGATAGTAAAATTAGCACTCAACAAGGTATCATTATATTCTTATGTATACTAGCTGTAGTCCTTGCTGGAGGTCTATTGCTTTTCCTTGGAGTAATGGTAAAACATATCAGACAAATAAAGAAACTGAAAAATAGCCTTGCCATTGCCAATAATAACAACGAATTGAAAAGTAAATTCATCAATAATATTGGTGAACAAATTACTCCTTCTTTAGAAGCGATTGAAAAAGTGGCCAATGGAAATACACAACAAAAGAAACATATTGAAGCACTGAAAAACTTGATGTTGCATATTCAATATTATATGGAATTGGAGGCTACACGCGAGGAACGCTACGAAATGAAGGATTTGAACATCAATGCGCTTTGCGAAAGTATTATGAATAAAGCAAAGGAAACGTTTGCACCAGAAGTAACTCCAACGTTGAATGTACCTCGCATAAATATCCGTACCAATGCAGAAGCATTGGAAAATGTATTGTTGTATTTGTTGGGTAACGCTGCTTTATACACCGAAAGTGGTAAGATAACTTTGGAGTTCAAGAAACGTAGTGCTCATACGGGGCAATTTATCGTTACAGATACTGGGTGTGGTATTCCCGAAGAAAAATGCGCCGGTCTTTTCAAACCTTTTACAGAAGTGCTTGATTTGACAAAAGGTGATGGTCTTGGCTTGCCTACATGTAATCTTATAGCTTATAAATTAAACGGCACTCTCCGTTTGGATGAAGAGTACAAGAAAGGGACTCGTCTTGTCTTGGAATTACATTCGTAAAATGATAAAAAGAAGATGTAAATGGAATGTATAGTCTCTTGTGGAGTGTGTAAGTAGACATATTCGGCAGTAATGACATAATAATAAGTGGGTGTGCGTATGCACCCACTTATTATTATATAGAGTGGACAATTATTTTACATTTCCAATCTTAATCAAGTACTCGGCAATCTGAACAGCGTTCAGTGCGGCACCCTTCTTGATCTGGTCACCTACAATCCAGAAAGTAAGGCCGTTTTCGTTGGCCAAGTCCTTGCGGATACGTCCTACGTATACAGGGTCCTTACCGGCGAGGAACAACGGCATGGGGTATTCTTTTTCGGCGGGATTGTCCATTAGCACCAGTCCTTCGCCTTTGGCAAATGCTTCGCGGGCTTGTTCGGGCGATACGGGGCTTTCGGTTTCCACCCAGATGCTTTCGGAGTGCGAGCGGAGGGCAGGCACACGTACACACATGGCGCTCACCTGAATGTCGGAGTGCATAATCTTACGGGTTTCGTTGTACATCTTCATCTCTTCCTTGGTGTAACCGTTGTCTGTAAACACATCAACTTGTGGAATAAGGTTGAAGGCCAACTGATAGGCAAATTTCTCTACGGTAACGGGTTCGCCGGCAAGTACCTGGCGGTATTGTTCGTAAAGCTCGTCCATAGCGGCGGCACCCGCACCACTGGCGGCCTGGTATGTAGCTACATGCACACGCTTGATGTGTGAAAGTTGTTCGATGGCCTTCAGGGCTACTACCATCTGGATAGTGGTACAGTTGGGATTGGCAATGACACCACGCGGGCGGTCGAGGGCGTCGGCGGCATTCACTTCGGGCACTACCAGGGGCACATCGGTGTCCATACGGAAGGCGCTGGAGTTGTCGATCATCACGGCACCATACTGGGTGATGGTCTTTTCGAATTCCTTCGAAGTACCGGCACCGGCCGAAGTAAAGGCGATGTCTACATCTTTAAAGTCATCGTTGTGCTGAAGGAGTTTCACTTCGAGTTCTTTACCGCGGAAGGTATATTTGCGACCGGCGCTACGGGGAGAACCGAACAACACCAACTCGTCCAACGGGAAGTCTCTTTCTTCGAGCACACGCAGGAACTCTTGTCCTACGGCTCCACTTGCACCAACAATTGCTACTTTCATTTTTCTTTCTTTTATGGTTTTTAAGTAATAATTCTGTTAGGTATAGGCGTTTAGA
>CAZFDP010000113.1:0-6124 GCA_964518185.1 uncultured Phocaeicola sp.
TGGTATGAAAGTAGTCGTGCATCCTGATTATTCGCATGTGTCCGATTTTATTCGACAACTGCCCTCCCGCTTCCAGCAAGAGGGAAAAATGCTGTACGACAAGCGGAACAAAGTAAAACGGTTTATCGTCAATGGCGAAACATTGATTGTCAAGAAATTCAAGTATCCGCACCTTATCCAACGCATCACATATACTTTCTTCAAGAAAAGCAAAGCGGAGCGTGCTTATCTATATGCCGACATCTTCCGCCAAAGAGGGTTCCAAACTCCCCACGAAATAGCCTACATCGAAATCAAACGGAACGGTTTGTTTGCCGACAGCTATTTTGTCTCTACCGAATGCAGCGATGCTCCCTTGATGCCTATACTGAATAAAGAAGGCTTTGACCGAGGAATCGCCCAAGAATTGGCCCATTTATTGGCCGACTTACACCAAAAGGGAATTCTTCACGGCGACCTGAATCTGAATAACATCCTCTACCGCAAGGAAAACGGAAAGTATCTGTTTACTTTAATAGACACCAACCGAAGCCGATTCATCCCTTCTCCCGATTTTAAGACATGCATGGAGAATTTGAAACGACTTACACACAACAAGGAGTTGATGGAGGATGTAGTCCGGAAATATGCCGTTTCCAGAGAATGGGAACCAAACAAATGTATTTTGACGGTACTCCATTATCTGACCGCATTCGAAGCAAAAAAACAAAAGAAACGTAAATTACAGTCTCTATTGGGGCTTAAAAAGAAATAAGTATGAAACTTGTCTATTACATCGTCTTTGCCTGTTGGTATCTGCTTTCGCTCTTACCATTGGGAATCTTGTATGTATTGTCGGATTTGCTCTACTATCCCATCTATTACCTCTTCCGTTACCGTCAAAAGGTGGTAAGAACCAACCTGACAAACTCCTTCCCCGAAAAGACCACTGAAGAAATAGTACGCATAGAAAAACAATTCTATCATTTCCTTTGCGACTATATGGTAGAGACGCTCAAACTCTTTTCCATGTCGAAAGAACAATTGAAAAGACGAATGACATTCGGCGGTGTAGACGAAATTGTACAGAAAATGGCCACACAAGACAAAACATTCTGCTTTGTTTATTTAGGGCATTATTGCAATTGGGAATGGATTGCCTCCCTCCCTTATTGGGTTCCCAAGGATACGCTCTGCGGACAAATTTACCATCCGCTTTACAACAAGGCTATGGACAAACTGTTCCTTCGCTTGCGTAATCAGTTTGGCGGAGAATGTATTGCCATGAAAGAAACCTTACGACGCATCATCGAACTGAAACGAGCCAAGCAAAAGACTATTATCGGATTCATATCCGACCAAGGTCCCAAATGGAACAGCATCCATCATTGGACAAACTTTTTCCATCGCGAAACTGCCGTATTTACCGGTACGGAGAAAATAGGCAAACAAGTGGATGCCTTGATTTATTATGCCGATGTAAAACGTATCAAGCGAGGGCATTACCATTGTGAGTTCAAACCACTGGCCGATAAGCCCAAGGAGATTCCCGATTTTGAATTGACGGATACCTTTACCCACTTATTGGAAGACATGATTACCCAAGCCCCCCAATACTGGTTATGGAGCCATAAACGTTGGAAACGGACCAAAGAAGAATGGTTCAGAAGGCAACAACAGAATTAAGGAGATTATATATGCCAATATTTCAGTCTCCAACGAAGTTGTAATTTCCGGAAAAGATTAAGTGGTTTCCGTTTGATACGACCTTGGTAATTCTTGATAAAATCATCCACCGCATCAAGTACACGAGCAGAATTATTTCCATCCCGATGTCTTTCATGCATACTTGTATAAGCGTGTATGTGACTCATCAAGTCCTTTGGTCGGGTCAATGCCTTTTCAATAGCCGGACCTACCTCTTCTTCTTTCAGTACATCAAGCAAGAAAGGTCCCGGATGAGTATTTCTGAAAGTCACTACAGGTTTATCCAACATCATATACTCCACTGTAATGGAAGAACTGTCGCACAACATTACATCCGAACGACGGAAAGTCTTCAAACCTTCATTTACTTGTGAGAACTCAACATTCGGATGTTTTGCAGCCATCTGTCTGTATTGTTCTATCAATCCGGCATCATCCAACTTGGGATGGAAAGTAATAATCCAATCCCAAGGTTTTTCTTGGGCCAACTTGTCTAAAGTCGGAAGCAAATCCCAAGCGGAAGATATGCCTTTAGTAAAAGTTGGAGCATACAAAACAACCGGTCTTTTGCGTTTCGGTTCGGGCTGCAAATCTGGCCGGAAGAACTCATCCACCTTACACCAACCGGTTTCATAAATCTTAAAGAAGCCATGCTTTTCTGAAAGCATCGTAAAATAAGGGGTACTACTTTCTCCCTGTGTACAATAAATATCGAACCACCCACGAATGGTGAAATGATCATCAATCTTTTCAATCCGCTTACGCATGGGATAACCATGAAAGACTGCAACCTTCACACCAGGGAAAAAATCATAGATATAATTACCCGGAGCAAAAACTGCTATTGGATTATAATCCATAACTTCTTCAATGGTTTTCAGTTGACGTTCTTTATCTAATAGCTTTACAGGACATGAATCTTCGATATACCAAGCCACTTCATCCCCTCTACGCCATATTTCCTCTTGTAAGGGACGCAGAATAGAATAAGCATAATTTAAAGTTGCAAAAAACAGATAACGTTTCTTCATATTTTAATTTCTGTTATTACTTTTTCTCAAAACGGTACATACATACAACATCACGGGTATCACAACTGCGTTTATTGCTTTCGTACACTTGTTCGAACTCATATTGGGAAGATTGCGCCGGCAGATAATGGGCTGCATCCTTCTTGCCTATCAGCAGGTAGCCTTCTTCCGGTTGTTCCGTTTCGAAAAGCAGCACTCGATTCCCTGCGTAGAAGTTGATGGTAAAGAAACGCATCATATCGGTCTTTATATAAGAATATATCGGTCCTTGAGGAACCACCTCCATAACCTCCTTAGCCATTTGTTTATCCGACTTTACATTCAATACGGTTGGTTGCAAGACTCCATCCAAAGCCAAAAAGATGGAAAAGACCGAAGCTACTGCCATATATGCCATGCAACGATAATTGCCCGATTTCCACAAATTGACAAAGAAACAAATAGCCAAGACCAAAGGAAGCAAGACTAATATAAGATGCCATATATTCAACGGCATGGTTTCCAATGCCTGCAAATAGGCAATATTCTCGGCTGCATGTTTACCTCCGAACAAAGATTCGGGTATCCACCCCATACGAACAGCAGCAAAGACACATGTCAGGATTCCTCCCAATGAAACGATTAGAATAGAAAATATCTTTAATGCTTTTCCACGCTGTTGATACAATTTTATAATCAGTTCTGCCAAGAAATAGGCCACAAACGGATAAATGGGAAGAATGTAAACTCCACGCTTGCTCTTCGGGATGCAATAAAACGCAAATATGACAACAATGCAAAGCAATGAATAAAGACGTACGGCATCCATCCGCAACAAAGAGCCTTTCAAGCGTTTCCACCATTCACCAATCTTGCCTGCAGGTTTTCTGTATTTCAAGAAGAGCATCGCAATCAAAGGCAAAAGCGTATAAGGCAAGAGTCCTGCTGCCAACATGATAAAATAATAATGTACACCATTCTCATGCGATTCATAACTCATCTTTCCCATGAATCGGCCGAAGTTCTCTTCCATGACCAAAGTAATGAAATTATCTCCTCCTTGCTGATAGGCGGCTACATACCAAACGGCTGGCAGAATACAAGCAACTATTCCCACCAAGGCCATCTGCAGAAAAGCTTTCCAGAAAGCTATACCCCGCATCAACAGAAATACACCCATCACCAAACAAGGCAAAAGGATACCTACGGGACCTTTTGTCAAAGTGGCACACCCCATAAAAAGTGTGGCCAGCCAAGGCAAGCCCTTCATGCCTTTTTCATACCACCGGTACAACTGATAAAGAGCCAATACGATAAAAGCAGTCAGCACCATATCTACCCGACAGGCAAATGCAGCCCGATGTACTTCGAAGTTACTCAACAATAACAAAGAAGCCAAGAGAGCCACTTCAGTCCCCCTTCGTTTTACATAGAACAAGAATCCAACCAAAGTCATGACTATCAGCGACAAGGCAGACGGCATACGCGAAGTATATTCCGTAACCGCTCCATTCAAAGCCGAAACAGCCGCTATCATCCAATGAAAGAAAGGAGGTTTGTAGGCTATATCACCTCCATTGTTTTGCGGTAAAATCCAATTTCCTGTTTCCAGCATGGAATAGGCTACAATAGCCTCACGAGGTTCACCCTTTGTATGATAATCCGTCAGTCCCAAGAAGGGCAACAAAGTCAATGTACTGACAAGTACCAACCAAATAAATCCTTTAGATTTCATATTTCAATACGCTTATATTCACAAACAAATGACAAGTATATAAAAAAAATACATTCTTCGCAAATTTTCATCCAAATTCCTGCCTCATAGACAAATTTTAGTTACTTTTGTTCTTTTATTGAACCATATTTTGAAAGAATGAAAAAAATATCTATAAATCGTTTTGTACAGGCATTATGCTATCTGCTGAGTGTACACGCATCCGCATTGGTGTTCTTTTTTATTTTCCGCCTGATTCTGTTCATCAGTACGGACTATACCTTTCCGGAAGAAATACAAAACGATTGGGGACTGAAAGCCATTTCCTTTGTCAAAGGACTTTGGTTTGACAATGTTATAGCTTGTTATATTCTGATTCTTCCTTTGGTGGTACTATGGACAGCTTCACTTTTCAACTATACCGCCAAATGGCTGTACTTGTTTACTGGAGGATGGTTCATTGCCTTATATTCCCTTTCCTTCATCATTTCGGCAGCCAATATTCCTTACTTTGCCTATTTCTTTAAAATCATCAATTCGTCCATCTTCAATTGGTTCGGATATGCCGGAACAACTGCCGGTATGATTTTTGGTGAGACTTCTTATTATTTTCCCATTGCTTTGGGAATTGTTTCCATTGTGCTTTGGGGAATCGGCATTCATCTCCTATCGAAAAAATTCTACGAAAAAAGCTTGAAAGCCCATTATCCTCTCCATATCGGAGAACGCATATCCATTCTCTTAGCTGGAGCCATATGTATTGGCCTTTGCCTGTTCGGCATTCGGGGAAGAATGGGTTACAACCCCATCAAAGTAAGCCAGGCTTACTACTGTGAAGACCCTTTCCTAAACCAATTAGGAGTAAATCCAGTTTTCAACCTACTAACCAGCACATTGGACGACAACAGAAAAGAAAACCGCTATCTGCAACTGATGGATGAAGAAAAAGCTGTGGCCCAAGTACAACAATACCTCTCAAGAGCAGGAATCGCAGATATCTCTCCCATTGCACGGTTGGTAAAACAAGACACTACCGGCACCCACCGGAATGTGATACTCATCTTTATGGAATCCATGTCGGCTCAACTGATGCAGGCCTTCGGACAAAGCAAAGAACTGACTCCTTTTTTAGATAGTCTTTACCACCAATCGCTGAGTTTCAACAACATTTATTCGGCCGGCATACACACTAACCACGGTTTGTATTCCACCCTATATTCCTTCCCCACCATCATGAAGCGGAATGCAATGAAAGGAAGTGTTATCCCCATCTATAGCGGATTGCCAACTGTCTTGAAGGACAACGGATATCACAACCTGTTCTTCATGACCCATGAATCGCAATACGATAACATGAACGCTTTCTTCCGCACCAACGGATTCGATGAAATTTATGCCGAAGAAAACTATCCAAAGGAAAAGATTGCCAATCATTTTGGTGTACAAGACGATTTCCTTTACGAATATGCGCTTCCTATATTGAATGACAGAGCTAAGAACAACCAACCTTTTTTTGCGACCTTGCTCTCCATCAGCAACCATCCGCCCTACATCATTCCAGAGTATTTCCACCCAAAAAGTGAAAAGATAGAAGACCAGATAGTAGAATATGCCGATTGGTCCATCCGAAAATTTATAACCGAAGCCCAAAAACAACCTTGGTTTGACCATACATTGTTCGTCTTTGTAGGCGACCATGGCAAGTTAGTAGGTA
>CAZFDP010000114.1:0-6090 GCA_964518185.1 uncultured Phocaeicola sp.
GCACGTACAGTTCTTAATGGGGAAAGCGGTAGTAATGCCGCCGACCTACATAACAGGGATATGGTTCTTCCTCTTCCGGAAGAAGCGGCACCAATGGTATATCCGCAGGGCAAAGAAAATATATCATAAAATCAATACCAGAAAGGATAGGTACTCCCCTGCCCAGCTGTTGACGTATTTGAGACATATCAATCCATATGTGTTCGAAGAACTCCTTCTTTATGCTTTTCAATGCAAAGGATACAAGGTCATTCATAACAAACGTTATTCTGGTGACGGAGGTATAGACGGACAAATCATCATTGACGGAAACCGCATACCTATCCAGGCGAAACGCTATGCATCTTATATAAAAAGGGAACATATCACAGCTTTTGCACGTGTCATTGAGCAGAAACGTAAACCATACGGATTGTTCATTCATACAGGACGGACCGGTAAAGGCAACGGTACACTCTCCTATTCCACCGTATGTATCATCAGTGGCAGACGACTTCTTGACTTGCTATATAAAGACCGTCCTTTCACGATTCCGACAAGTACCCCCGAACGGGGGAATGAATAATCCGCTTTCACAACTGCCATACCAGCTTTCAGCAATAATGGAGAAATGGAAATTCCGGAATTCCATTTCTTTTATGGATAACAATACCTATCTTTGTCATAGTCATTTAATATTATCATTATGAAACTACAAGCTGAACATATCAGATACCGGGCAGGAATGTATCTGGGGCGTTTGTCCGATGGTACCAACTATCTGGACGGTATTTATACCCTGATACGAATGGTGCTGGAACAAACGCATACCCTGCACCATGAAAGAATCATAGTAGATGCAAATAAAGAAACGATAACAATACGTGTGTTGGGCAAAGGCATTCACATGGATGACCCACAAGAACTGTTGGAGGATGAAGGCAGATGGACATTGACAATAGTCAATTCATTGTGTGACCGGTTTGTAATCGCCTGTTGTAAGGACAACACTTATAAGACATTACATTTCAGTAAAGGGGTATTGCTCAGTACACAAAAAGAAACAGATAATACAGAGGACTATCTTCTGATTTCACTGACACCGGATAAGTCTATCTTTAATAATTATACTTTTCATGATAACATCTTAAATGACATATTCCAGTACAGGGTATTTTCAGATAACATTGCCGTTACATTCAACGGTTCTGAAATGACTTCATCTGAGGGTATGATAGAGCTGCTGAAAAGCAAATTGACAAAGAAGAATACGGTCTGTTATCCGTTCATACAGATAAAAAATGCACGCATAGACATAGCTTTTACACATAACCAATCGGAAGAATACAAAAACTTCTCTTTCGTTAATGGTATCCATACCTATAATGGGGGTACACATGAGAAAGCCTTCCGGACAGGATTACTCATGGCTGTTAAAGAACTTAATCCTTATGTGAAGGACGAGGAGAGAATCTTGAAAGGGCTGGTTGCTGCCGTTTCCATTCAGGTCGTTGACCCTATGTTTGAACAGGCCACTTATTATAAACTTGCTTCAGCCTGTTTTGACAAGACATCGAAAGAGCCCATACTTGAAGAGATAATCCATCTAATCCGGAATGCATTGAAGATACATTATAAACTCAATACGGAGTTTAGGACTTATATAGACAACTTGTAAACCCCAATGTGATATGAGCACATATAACGATAATTTTGTTTTCTCCTGGGCAGAAGATAGAAAAGGCAGGATGGTACATGTGGATTCTGTCCCGAATGGGCTGAATTGTCAATGTATCTGCCCATGCTGCAAGGAACCGTTGGTAGCCAGACAAGGAAAAAGCGGTGAAAGGGCTCATGGATTTGCTCATCACAGCAAGGACCGGATGGCCAATCTTGAAATCTGTTACATGGTAGTACTATATAAATTGGCGGAACAGATTGTGCAAGAGAGTAAAAAGATAAAGGCTCCCTCCTACTATGGAATATTCCAAGAAACAACGCTGGAATTCGTTAATGTACAAATAGACAATCGCTATGACCGGAATGATAAGCAACCAGACATTATAGCCAATACCGTTGACAACAAACAGTATATCATAGAGTTCAATTTTGATTATAAGGTTCAACGGAAAAAAGACATTGATTATAATGATGTATCATGTCTTCAAATAGACCTTTATGGACAAAGTTTGGATACTATCGAACATTTTCTGATGAATTCCACGGAAAACAGAAAATGGGTGAACAATACCAACTACTTCAATACGATTGAAGAAAGATATAGAAAAGCCGGAAAGGAAGTTCGGATAGTGTCTGATAAAGATTGCAATAAATGTCCTGTCAAACATTCATGTTGTGCCGTTAGAAAATCTAAATATAGCAATGCTCCGCTACTCATAATGAACAATAACAGTCATTATAGACTTTGCAAGACCATGCAGTTTAATGAAGAGATGCGGTTCGAAGAAGAGAGAAAGAGGAAACTTGAAGAATTGGAGAAGGAACGGGAAATAGAGAGGACCATCAGGCGAAAAGCCATCCAAGAAGAGAGAATGAAACGAGAAGCAATAACAGACAATTCCGAACGGTCATGTTATAATTGTGTAATTCGTCTGGCTTGGGGCGACAGAAATGGTATGGTCAGATGCGGAAAAGGAAGAATGGTCAACCCCTCACAAGCCGAGGAGTGCAGATGGTTTAATTCAAAGTGAACAGATTGAACAATAGGGAAAATAAGATGGTAATAGTAGTACCTGCTATAATCCCTAAAACATAAATTGACACTGCTTATTAAAACGTTATAGGGGAATTCCTACAGAAATAGGGATTCCCCTACTCTTTTTTACATGGAAAATTTTGTCATAGAAACATCATAAAAAAACATGTTTTAGCCAGCATTATGTCGATAATTCCATAATAATTCATCAAAAACCTTACTTTTTGAATCACTGCTTGTATTACAGTTTATTTAACATTTAATTTTTGGTGGGAGGTTGGGGCTGAAATTACATAAAGACTATATCTTTGCTACAGTGATATAGGGAATCACGGGAAATAATGTATAACATGGCGACCCTGGCCAATATTACTTTTAACCATGCAGACTTCACTTATAAAGAATAATCATTCATGCACTTCATTGAAGTTAATGTATTCCAACTATAAGCAATTGGAATAAACAAACATTTATGCTCGTACTGTCCCAAAAAACAGGACACTTTTAAACGACATTTGTATTCATAAACTTATAATACTTTTAATGCAACAATATTATGAGAACAAGATTCTTTATGACTTTACTGGCTGTCGGGTGTTTAGCTTCATGCGTATATGAAGAGGTTGTCGATGTAGCTGTACCGGACGGGACGGGTATAACTACATTAGAAAAAGAGGAACACCAATCACGCGTAGCCGGAAATGTATGGGCTGTTACAGATGACGGGATGAACAGCACACAGATAGACTGGAGTGCAGACTGGGAAAAGGAGATGGAGATTTTCATTCTTCAAACCGGTGATGCTGATATCTATGCCTATAATGGCGAGGGTGGTGAATTTTCTTGGACGGAGAATACACTTTTACTCCACTATAAACAAGAACAGGATTGGCGGAACAGCGGATTCAAATACATGGCATCCACACAAAAAAACGAGAGTGAAGATACGATTCAAATGGGATTCAAAGATGCTTTCGGTTTTCTCAAATTCAGAATTACCAATAAAGAAAAGGCATTTCATTTACAGATAGCGGACATTACCTTATGTAAGGTCAGTACGGCCGGTACATTTGTTTTCCCTTCTGTTAATAATTCCGCATATTGGATAACGGACGAACCTATAGGTTCATTATTCACTACACTGGATACTATTGATGTCAGTGCTAACAACAACGAAGTATTTCTACCGGATAAACCATTACCCATCATCCCCCAAGAAACACAAGCGTGGGATGCCACTTCTTTGCCGGTTTTCAGCCAAGGTTCATATCTTATATTGAATTGCAGAATATTCAATGTCAGCAATGCAGATATAGGATATCAAAAGAATGTGGATACAGCTTTTTGGTGTAGTGAGGATGGCGGATTCGCAAATATAGCCATACCAATATCACTGGACATCGAAATAGGCAGAACTTATATAGTGGACCTGATATTCGATAATAACTGTCCCTGGTACATCTGTCAGAATGGACACGTTGGCAAATTGCTACAACCTATCACCTTCGTACCGGAAGTGGATGATTGGGAAAATGGTAGCTCCATAAATATAGGCTGCGAATAATAGACGGAAAATCAATTAATAACACACATATCATGAAAAAATGTTTTTTAATGACAATGTTGGCCATTATGATGGCTGCTTGTAACAGCGAGACCCCGGAAATGCCTGGTAACAACAATGGTAATGAAAATGGTAATCAGACAGAAAATCCTGATGGAATTAAGAATGACCCTTCAATGGGTGATATAATCGAATTGCATAAGGCTATAGCGGATGCATTGGGTAACAAACCTTCATCGGTAAAGATTAACCTCATTGATTACGTCAAGGAGCTGAACTATGTGCAGAGTTCATACGATAACTATAAATACACTATAGAATTCAAGGATGGGACTGTTTCGGTTCTGGATTTGAATAACTATAAAAGTCAGGTCGAAAACCGAAGCTACATGGGTAATAGAAGAAATGTTTCTAGTCGAAGTGAAGAAAACAACGACAGTACATTCAGTAATGCAAAAGTACTGATATGGGAGCCGGCACCGTTCGGCTCTGTTATAAATGAAATGAGCGACAAGATTTTGACTGATTATGTAGGTGAAGAGAATGTGATAAGAGTTTCCGGACCGGGATGTACCTGGCAGAGTTTGATGGAAATGTCCGAATATGCCATGGTTATCATTAACGGTTTGGGAATGGACGGCAAATGGATAGTTACCGGTCAAGAATATACTGATGTCCTTGATTATTCTTCTATCAAAGAATACATTGGAATCTATTCAGCTATTGTGGACGGTAAACTGAAGAATTACTACATGGTGAATGATAACTTCATCACCAGATGTATTGCAAAAGTGAATGAAAGGGGCGTGATATTCAATGCCAGTGCATCCGGTGCTAACAGCAATTGGTTGGCTGAAGCCTTTGAAAAAGTAGGATATCCTATCTATATAGGATTGGATAATATGCCGGACAAGAATTGGGCAACAGAGAAAACACAACAATTCCTAACCTCTATGTTTGTTGAACGACTTGGTACCGGTGATACCTTCAAAGCCATTGAAGGTATATATGAATATAAAGACCAATATGACAATAACATCAAGGTTGGCTTTAAGATGAAAGGCAACGGTTCTCTATATTGTCCTTATACAGCATTGACGGATAGAATGGCGGTACTATCAATACTTGAGAATTACAGATGTGGCAGTTTCACTTTTGATGAGTTGGTAAAAGATAACAAGATAGTTCTTGATTATAATAAGCGGGTGAATATGCTTGATTTGGGTTCCATGGGATTAAAAGGTTCCATCTGTAGACAATTAGCCTGGCTGGACCAATTGTATATGTTAAATCTGAATGATAACGCATTATGTGGTGAAATACCTGCATTTATGGGTGAATATACGCATCTGACAAGCTTGATGCTTAATAATAATGAATTGACAGGTAATATTCCAGACACTTTCAAGGATTACTATGATAATGATGCATTCATCAATCTGTCAAACAACAAGATGAACGGAAAGATTCCATTCGGTAAATATACCGATAACAAGACTTTCTTTAAGTTTGACCATAAATATCAATACGATTATGATGGTGCAGTCATCACTAAAGACCATGGACTGTGGTTTAGTGATGAGCCGATACAATAAATTAATGACAAGAAAGTATCGTCGAGTTAATGCAATTGTATAATAAAACAAGATAGTTATGGGTAAAATAGTAAAGAAAGAAGTTCAAAAGATTAATTCTGCTCCCAGCAAAACTATTATCGAAATGCCGGAATTGGACGGTGATACACAGATATGGGCGGGACAGGCAGTAGTGATGCTTTTACGAGATAATATAGCAGAAAGCCCATTCCTTTAGGTGTGGGATGAATGCACTT
>CAZFDP010000115.1:0-6079 GCA_964518185.1 uncultured Phocaeicola sp.
GCCAAGCGGCATAAATGCACGAATGTACATTTTCCAAGAAACGTTTTTTTCATGGCAATTAATTTAAAGTTTATATTTAATGTTAATTATATGTTCCTAATCCTTAAAAATAGTTTTCGAAACAGGGGCAAAGTTAAGATTTATTTTATATTTCCCAAGTGAAAAATGTTTTTATTTGAAGACAAAAGGTTACTTCAGGTGGTTTAAATGTTATAAAATAGGGGATAATTTGTTATATAACACCATCCACAAGCGTTTACAGCGGTTTTTTATCATTTAGTGAAATGAAAAAAATACCACTTTTATTTACTACCTTTGCAGCATGAAAAAGATTCAGTCGGAAACGCAATATATACAGCAACTGGTGGCCGAGGGTGAACACTGCCATCAGGATTTCAAATTCGAGATTTCGGATGCAAGGAAAATAGCCAAAAGCCTTTCGGCTTTCGCCAACACCGGAGGCGGACGTTTGCTGGTAGGTGTAAAAGACAATGGGAAAATCGCAGGCATCCGTTCGGAAGAAGAAATATACATGATAGAAGCTGCCGCCACCCTATACTGCCAGCCACCGGTAACATGCAACACACAAACCTACATAGCCGAAGGAAGAACGATACTCGAAGCCAACATAGAAGAAGTACCCAACAAACCGATATATGCATTGGACGAAAACAACATCCCCAAAGCCTATGTCCGCATTAAGGACGAGAACATCTTAGCTACCCTCGTACACTTGAAAATGTGGCAGCATGCCAACAAAAAGAGAGGAGCATTTGTTGCTTTTACCGACAAGGAACAACAATTACTGGATGCATTGAAGGCCAAGGAAATGCTGACACTGAACCAATGTTGCAAAGCAAGCAAACTAAGTCGGCCAACAGTATGTAGTTTATTGGCCGACTTTATCCGCTTCGATTTAGTGGTACCTGTATTCATTTCACATAAATTTTATTTCAAATTTAAAGAAGAATAACAATGGATTTTTTAAACAACATCAACGACATACTTTGGAGCTACATCCTGATAGGCATGTTATTGGGATGCGCCTTATGGTTTACCATCAAGACCAAGTTCGTACAATTCCGCATGATAGGCGAAATGGTAAAAGTATTGGGAGAGTCGACCAGCAAACAAGAAGGACGGGAACATCACATCTCCTCCTTCCAGGCATTTATGGTTTCATTGGCCAGCCGCATTGGCACGGGAAACTTGGCCGGGGTAGCAACCGCCATTACCGTAGGAGGCCCGGGAGCCGTATTCTGGATGTGGGTAGTCGCTTTATTAGGTTCCAGCAGTGCCTTCATTGAATCTACCCTCGCTCAATTATATAAGATACACGGTAAAGACTCTTACATTGGCGGCCCTGCCTATTACATGAAAAAGGGATTAAAACAACCATGGATGGGAATACTTTTCGCATTCCTTATTATATTTACATTCAGTTTTGCTTTCAATTCCGTACAAAGCAATACCATCTGTGCCGCTTTTGAGCAAGCCTTTCAGATTGACCATACCCTTATGGGAGTAATCTTAACCTTATTGTCGCTCATTATCTTCTTTGGCGGTATCCAACGAATAGCCAAGGTAAGCAGTATCATAGTTCCGATTATGGCTTTGGGATACATAATCTTGGTAATATTCATTATCGGCATGAACTTCAGCCTGTTACCCCAAGTACTGGAAACCATCATCAGTCATGCCTTTGGATGGAAACAGGCATTAGGAGGCGGTATAGGGATGGCTGTTATGCAAGGCATCAAACGAGGATTGTTCAGCAACGAAGCGGGCATGGGTTCTGCCCCCAATGTAGCTGCTACTGCCGATGTTACCCATCCGGTCAAACAAGGGTTAATACAGGCATTAGGAGTGTTTACAGATACCTTAATTATATGTACATGTACCGCCTTCATCATTTTATTCAGTGGCGTGCCCTTGACAGGAGAAGCCAATGGTGTACAGCTCACCCAAATGGCATTAAGCAGCGAAATTGGCAGTTGGGGTAGTATTTATGTAGCCATAGCCATTCTATTTTTCGCATACAGCAGCATTATCGGCAACTATTATTATGGAGAAGCCAATGTAAGATACATCACCAACAACAAGGGAGTAATGATTGCTTTCCGCCTTCTTTCCGGAGGGATGGTACTGTTCGGCTCCCTCGCCAGCCTTGACCTGGCATGGAGCCTGGCGGATATCTGTATGGGCTTAATGACCATTTGCAATCTGATTGCCATTACATTGCTCGGCAAATATGCCTTCCGCCTATTGGAAGATTATCGGGAACAAAAACGGAAAGGCATCAAGCATCCGGTATTTACAAAAGATAAAATGAAAGATATTGAGGAAGATATAGAATGTTGGTAGAACATTTTTATTATCTTTGCGCACAATTTAACCATAAATAAAAAGCAATGAGTATACTTTCCAATTTATTCGGCAAGAAACAAGCCGAAGGAGAAGAATCAGTCAGAGTAGGTGGCATGGAAGACTTCATGACCCTTATCCGTGTATATTACCAAGCAGTAATGGCCTCGAATATCGGAATCACCAACATCAATTTCTTGCCCGACATGGCCGTATTCAAGCGCAGTTTGAAGATTGCCACCCAAAACAACAAATTAGGTGTTGCCGAGAAGTCGCGCTGCAAGAAAATGCTGACAGACATCTACGGGCTTTCTGACGGTTTCTTCAAGGAAGTGGACAATTCCATCAAGAAAAATGTAAAGAACGTAAACGATGTAAAGACCTACCTCTTTATGTTCCAAGGATTCAGCCAGGATTTAATGATGCTTATCGGCAACTTGATGCAATGGAAATTCCGTATGCCGGGAGTATTCAAGAAACTCCTTCGTTCCATGACCGAGAAGACTGTACACGACATCGTTACCAAAACCGATTGGAAAGACGACAGTGTTCATAAGACATGCATGGCTATCCGTAAATACAAACGGGCATTGGGCTATTCTGAAGAATGGATGAATGAATACGTTTACAACATCGTATTACTTGCCAAGAAAGAGCCCAAACCCAAGGAATGATAGAAGAGCATCCGTTGGAACCTTTCCTGCCGGCTAATGCCAAGCTACTGATGCTCGGCAGTTTTCCCCCACAAAGGAAAAGATGGAGTATGGAATTTTATTACCCGAATCTACAAAACGACATGTGGCGTATATTCGGGTTGATATTCTTTGGCGATAAAGAACATTTTCTTTTACCTCACAAAAAGGCGTTTTGCAAGGAAGAACTCATCGTTTTCCTCCAAGAAAAGCGAATAGCTTTATTTGATAGTGCCTCCGTTATCCGAAGGCTTAAGGACAATGCATCCGATAAATTTTTAGAAGTGATTGAACCAACCGATATAGGTTTATTGTTAAAACAATTGCCGGCATGCAAAGCCATTGTAACAACCGGACAAAAAGCAACCGACATCGTGCGTGATCAATTGGAAGTGAAAGAACCCGCTGTAGGTAAAAGTGAAGCCTTTTCATTTGAAGACAGGAGACTTCGTTTATACCGAATGCCCTCTTCCAGCCGGGCATATCCGTTGGCGCTCGAAAAAAAAGCGGAAGTTTACAAGTTCATGTTCAATGAATTAGGGATTCCAAGCGAATAAAACCGTAAAAATCCGTTGCAGAAACTTGGCAATTAAGAAAAAATGCACTACTTTTGCATCCGCAAACACGGGAGTAGCTCAGTTGGTAGAGCACCGGTCTCCAAAACCGGGTGTCGGGAGTTCGAGCCTCTCCTCCCGTGCGAAAAGTGGGTGTGTCGAAATACGCATCCACTATTTTTTATCAGATTTGCCGAATCGGCAACAATCATTCTAATAAAAACGTTATATCCGAAATCACATAAAGAATCACATGATAAAGTCAATACTGATTATATTAGGTTGTCTGACATTAGCATTAGGAATTATTGGGATATTTCTCCCCATACTTCCCACCACTCCTTTCCTATTATTATCAGCAACCTTATTTTTCCGAAGCTCCCCCCGATTATACGACTGGCTGCTTAACCAAAAATATTTAGGCACCTACATTCGTAATTTCAGAGAATATCGGGCTATCCCTTTACGGGCCAAAATCATTTCCGTATCCTTAATATGGATAACCCTATTATATTGCGCCATTGCCACTACCGACACACTTGCATTTCGCATTCTTTTCATCACTCTCGCCATAGGCATAACTTGGCATATTTTGTCGTACAAAACACTCAAATGACCAGTAAAACGACCTATTTTACACTTTTTCATTAAAAACATTTCAAAATATTTTCAAGTTTAATTCCATTTTTCTACATTTGTGTAGAATTTGGAGTAGAATGACAGAAGAAGACAAAAGGCTTATCAGAACATTTGAAGCTAAGTTACAGCATTTCATGTCCCTATATGAAGAGTTGGGACAAGAAAACGAACAATTAAAGCTACAGCTTGCCGACAAAGACAAGCAACTGGCACGATTGGAAGTAAGCCGGAAAGAATTGGAAGTCAAATTCACCAATCTAAAGATGGCTCGTACGCTTAGTTTGTATGACAAAGACATCAAAGATGCCAAACAACGGTTGACGAGCTTAGTGCGTGAAGTCGACAAATGCATCGCTTTATTGAATGAATAACTAAAAGTGATTGTATATGATAGACGAAGAAATGATGAAAATCAATTTGCTGATTGACTGCCAACGATACCCGTTGAACATTCGTCGGGAAGATGAATTGCTTTATAGGGAAGCAGCCAAGCTGATAGATAAGACGTTGAATAAATACAGAGAGTGGATGCCAAATTTTGATTCAAACAAACATTGGGCCATGGCCGCTCTTGAATTGGCTTTCAACAATGTTTCCATGAAAGATAAGAATGATACAAAGCCTTATCTGGAAAAATTGGACGAATGGACAAAAGAATTGGATAGTTATATCAGCAAGAAATAAGTCGTATAACATAAGGATATTTGCGCACGCCCTTGCTGTCAGGAGAAGAGTTCCTGCCAGAATGGTGGTGCGCTTTTTATTTATATAAAAAACAATTAAGAATGGCAACAATAGCAATACCAGTTGTATGTTTCATCGTTGGAGGTGGATTGGCATACTGGTTCTTCCGATATGGTCTAAAGAACAAGTATAACGCCATCATCAAGGAAGCAGAAACAGAAGCAGAAGTAATCAAGAAGAACAAGTTGCTGGAAGTCAAGGAAAAATTCCTGAACAAGAAAGCAGACTTGGAAAAAGAAGTGGCTGTACGCAACCAAAAGATTCAGCAAGCGGAAAACAAATTGAAGCAACGCGAACTGCAATTAAACCAAAAGCAGGAAGAAGTACAGCGCAAGCGTAATGAGGCAGAAGCCATCAAAGAAAATTTGGAGGCTCAAATTGTTATCATTGACAAGAAGAAAGAAGAATTGGATAGACTCCAAGCGCAAGAACGCGAAAAATTGGAAGCATTGTCCGGCCTTTCAGCCGAAGAAGCAAAGGAACGATTGGTAGAATCGTTGAAAGAAGAAGCCAAGACACAGGCTGCCTCTTACATCAACGACATTATGGAAGATGCAAAACTGACAGCCAACAAAGAAGCCAAACGTATTGTTATCCAATCCATCCAGCGTGTAGCTACAGAAACAGCCATCGAAAATTCAGTAACAGTATTCCATATCGATTCAGATGAAATCAAAGGACGAATCATCGGTCGAGAAGGACGAAACATTCGAGCATTAGAAGCCGCTACTGGTGTAGAAATTGTAGTAGACGATACTCCAGAAGCTATTGTACTCTCTGCTTTCGACCCGGTTCGTCGCGAAATAGCCCGCTTGGCTTTACACCAATTGGTAACCGACGGACGTATCCACCCGGCAAGAATCGAAGAAGTAGTGGCAAAAGTCCGCAAACAAGTGGAAGAAGAAGTTATCGAAACCGGTAAACGTACCACTATCGACCTTGGTATCCATGGCTTGCATCCCGAATTAATCCGTATTATCGGTAAGATGAAATATCGTTCTTCATACGGACAAAACTTGTTGCAACACGCTCGTGAAACAGCCAACCTTTGTGCTGTCATGGCATCAGAACTCGGTTTAAATCCCA
>CAZFDP010000116.1:0-6045 GCA_964518185.1 uncultured Phocaeicola sp.
CCATCAATAGGTCGAACTTGAGGAAGGACTGTACCCGTTCTTTCAAAATAGCGGCAACTTGGTAAGATTTTCGGTTCTTTTGGCCATCCTGTGTTTCTATGATTTCACCCATCCCACTTTGAGCACCGAATATTTGTCGGGCATAATCGGCCGATAAGGCCACCTTGCCGGGAGTGGTCAACACTTCGTGCAAACTTCCTTCTACCACTTCGTAAGGGAAGAATTCGGTCAGGGTTGAATCGACTTCTAAAGCAAGGGGGCGAGGCAGTTCGTTTCCTTGGTACTCATACTTGCTTACGCGGTTAACTCCAATTCTCAGCATGCTTGCTATTTCGGCGTAGCTGTTTTTAATCTGCGAAACTACTCGCCCATTGGTGAACGTAACCTTTTCGCCTTCTTCCATGGGGGAGTCTTGTCGTAGGATATAAATATTTTCCCGGTTGGGGTTACTGCTTTCTACATTGTATTCATGGATAAAGAACGTAATGAGCAGGTTGGTGCATGTCAGCCCGATGGTAAGACTGAGCAAGGATATGAAGAAATGGATTTTATTTCTCCACCAGTTGCGGACAATTAATTTGAGATTCAATGCTATATTCATGATGCTAAAGATAGTTTTTATTCCGTTCTTCTATATAAATTCTAAAGCAAAAATCGTGCCAAAGTGTTAAGTCGTTGGTTGTGAGTATGTAATGCTTTTGAATGCTTGTAAAAAGGTGTGCGTTTTCGAACTTTTTGCGTGCGGAATCGCACACTTCATACAAACGTTAAGGCGTTTGCATCAAAACGCCTTGAGGTTTTACTTCAAACACCTTGACGTTTTTAAAAAATGCCTTGACGTTTTTTTTATTCGCCTTCATGTTTTGATTCCCATTAATATTGGATTTCAAATAACTTTCGAAAATAGGTTTCACAAGTTTCACCGATGTGCAACTTGTTGATATTCAATGCTTACATGTGAAACTAGGATGGTTTCACCAAGCTTCACAAGTTTCACCTGATGTTATGGAGGTGTGAAACCTGTGAAACTATTGTGAATGCTTGAAGTTTCACGTCTATCGATTGTAAATCAGTTGGTTATAAGCCCGTGAAACTTGTGAAACCTATTTTCAACCTTTATTCAGTTTTCATCACCGTTGCCGGGTCGATATTTGCAGCTTTGCGTATCTGCCACCAAAGTGTACCCATCGAGATGAGGCTAATCAGGAGCAAAGCCAGTGCAAAGATGTCGATGCTGATGGGAGCCTTTACGGCAAAGTCGGCCGTGTATCGGTGGATGAGGTAGTAGGCCAACGGAGCAGCTACCACAAACGAGGCTCCCAACACAGTGAGATACTTGCGGAAAAGCAACCGGTACAAGTCTTTCAAACCGGCTCCGTTCACCTTGCGGATAGCAATCTCACGATAACGCTGACGGATGTCGAAAAGCGAGATTCCGAAGAGACCGAGACACGATACAGCAATGGCTATCACGGCAAAGACGGAATAGATAATTGTCAGACGGCGGTCATCATCATAGAGCTTGTTCACTTCATCTTGCAACCAAGAATATACAAAAGCCTCACTACCTGTCATTTCTTTGACCATTGCTTTTAAGTATTCGATGGTTTCTTTTTCCTTTCCTTTATGCGTGCTTATGATTACATGTCCTCGCATTCGGTCATTATCCACTAAGAACATCATCGGTTTGATACCCTCGCTTACATGCCCTGCATAAAAATCAGATATAACCGCTCTGACAGGCATTGGTTCGACTCCTCCTTTGAACGTTTCTTTTGTCTTGGGGTCGTATCCTACCCATAGTGGATCCTTACTTCGGATAAAAACTTCCTGAATGTCTTTGTACCCAAGTTGTTTCATGGCTGATTCGTTTAGAACAACTTCCACATTGAAACCGTTTTCTTCAGGTTCGGGTATCACGCCATTTGTTATTTTCACATCGTGAATATCGAAAAAACCACTTTCTACAAATTTAGTAATGAGGTTGTGTGTTTTATTTTTGTCGTTGATGATTTCATTTTGCATTTCATTATTGAGAATGTTTTCTGATCGGGTGGGTACCCATTTGTCGATGAAAGGACATTCGTTCAGCTTCTGTTCGTAGAAGCTGTTTTTCACCTTCCATGCTTCCATAAATTCTTTGAGGTCTCCATAGCTATAGTTGAACTGGCTTTGGTTTACCAATTCGGCATACAGTACACCTTCGCTTCGGAATCCCATTGGGGTATTTTGTTGGAAGTGTAACTGTCGATTGAAATACATCGCTACGATTAACAAAGTTAAGGTGATGGTATATTGTAGGAATAGGAAACTCATACGTACGACAATGTTTTCCTTACTTCCTGTTACACTTCGAATGGAAGTGATGGGTCGGAAATAATTATGCTTGATGAACGGATAAAGCGAAGTAATGATTGGAAAAACCAACAGAAAGGTAAAAGATAGTTGTAGGTCGAACAGATTATATCCGGTCATTGGTTCATTCATTAGTCTTTCACAAAGTGGTATTGTGATTTCCACTAATAGCCATGCTATCAATAGGGCACAGAGAGATAGCATTACGTTCTCCAACCAAATCTGGAAGAAGAAAGGGAAACCTTGTAAGCCAAACACTTTCTTAATTCCATATTCTTTTTGGCGTTTCATCGTATAAATCATATAGAGGTTGATGAAGTTTATCATGCCTACCAACAACAGGATAATGATAACCCCTATAAGCATAAATTCGTAAGTACGGTTCCCTAATTTTACGGTCTCTTCTTTTGCGGTCCAACGCTTGTAGTAAATGTCTTTCCAAGGAATATACTCATGGCGTATATCTGTATTTTCATAGATGTCGTTAGATTTGACGCTTCCGAATACATCCGTTTTGGCATTGACACTTTTTAAATCCACTTCTCCTGGAAGAATACGTAACCAACCACCCTTGATTGAACTCCATTCAATTAGTTGTTGAGAGACTAGGAGTTCAAAATTCAGAATAGTCTTGCAAGCTGGTTGGTCGATTACGCCACGAACCGTGATGTTTTTGCCGAATGCATTCAATACTTTACCTACAGCACTTTCCTTGCCGAAAAGTCGTTGGGCACAAGCTTTGGTTAGAATGGCATCTTCTGGATGGTTTAGGCATAGCTCTCCTTCTACTAAAGGGTAATCGAAAAAGTGGAAATAAGTGCTGTCTACTGCCAGTAAATCCAAGTTGTATGCTATCTTGTTAATTTGAAAATCAATGCCCGTTGCTATTACAAACTGACAAGATTCGATGATTTGTTCTTCGGGTATGGCTATATCTTTCAAATCAGGATGAAAACTGAGCATTTCCTGTTGGGATATGGGATACTGGTATTCATAATCTTTGTTGAGGATTGTTATTACTTCATCCGGGCGAATGCAATGTGATTCTACCGCCCATTCGCGATGGATGTATCGCATCAGGATGATGCTGCATGCCAGGCTGAAGGCCAACCCCAACAAGTTGATGAGGGTGTATGATTTGCTTCGTATAAGGAAGCGGAGGGCGTATTTCAATGTTTTCATATTCTTCTTATTATTAGTTCTTTCTTGTCATTCAGAACGGAACGAAGTGTAGTGAAGAATCTCGGAAGCATATAGTGGATGTTATCGGGATCCTTCGCTTCGCTCTGGATGACAAAATGTATTATTCAGTTTTCATCACCGTTGCCGGGTCGATATTTGCAGCTTTGCGTATCTGCCACCAAAGTGTACCCATCGAGATGAGGCTAATCAGGAGCAAAGCCAGTGCAAAGATGTCGATGCTGATGGGAGCCTTTACGGCAAAGTCGGCCGTGTATCGGTGGATGAGGTAGTAGGCCAACGGAGCAGCTACCACAAACGAGGCTCCCAACACAGTGAGATACTTGCGGAAAAGCAACCGGTACAAGTCTTTCAAACCGGCTCCGTTCACCTTGCGGATAGCAATCTCACGATAACGCTGACGGATGTCGAAAAGCGAGATTCCGAAGAGACCGAGACACGATACAGCAATGGCTATCACGGCAAAGACGGAATAGATAATTGTCAGACGGCGGTCATCATCATAGAGCTTGTTCACTTCATCTTGCAACCAAGAATATACAAAAGCCTCACTACCTGTCATTTCTTTGACCATTGCTTTTAAGTATTCGATGGTTTCTTTTTCCTTTCCTTTATGCGTGCTTATGATTACATGTCCTCGCATTCGGTCATTATCCACTAAGAACATCATCGGTTTGATACCCTCGCTTACATGCCCTGCATAAAAATCAGATATAACCGCTCTGACAGGCATTGGTTCGACTCCTCCTTTGAACGTTTCTTTTGTCTTGGGGTCGTATCCTACCCATAGTGGATCCTTACTTCGGATAAAAACTTCCTGAATGTCTTTGTACCCAAGTTGTTTCATGGCTGATTCGTTTAGAACAACTTCCACATTGAAACCGTTTTCTTCAGGTTCGGGTATCACGCCATTTGTTATTTTCACATCGTGAATATCGAAAAAACCACTTTCTACAAATTTAGTAATGAGGTTGTGTGTTTTATTTTTGTCGTTGATGATTTCATTTTGCATTTCATTATTGAGAATGTTTTCTGATCGGGTGGGTACCCATTTGTCGATGAAAGGACATTCGTTCAGCTTCTGTTCGTAGAAGCTGTTTTTCACCTTCCATGCTTCCATAAATTCTTTGAGGTCTCCATAGCTATAGTTGAACTGGCTTTGGTTTACCAATTCGGCATACAGTACACCTTCGCTTCGGAATCCCATTGGGGTATTTTGTTGGAAGTGTAACTGTCGATTGAAATACATCGCTACGATTAACAAAGTTAAGGTGATGGTATATTGTAGGAATAGGAAACTCATACGTACGACAATGTTTTCCTTACTTCCTGTTACACTTCGAATGGAAGTGATGGGTCGGAAATAATTATGCTTGATGAACGGATAAAGCGAAGTAATGATTGGAAAAACCAACAGAAAGGTAAAAGATAGTTGTAGGTCGAACAGATTATATCCGGTCATTGGTTCATTCATTAGTCTTTCACAAAGTGGTATTGTGATTTCCACTAATAGCCATGCTATCAATAGGGCACAGAGAGATAGCATTACGTTCTCCAACCAAATCTGGAAGAAGAAAGGGAAACCTTGTAAGCCAAACACTTTCTTAATTCCATATTCTTTTTGGCGTTTCATCGTATAAATCATATAGAGGTTGATGAAGTTTATCATGCCTACCAACAACAGGATAATGATAACCCCTATAAGCATAAATTCGTAAGTACGGTTCCCTAATTTTACGGTCTCTTCTTTTGCGGTCCAACGCTTGTAGTAAATGTCTTTCCAAGGAATATACTCATGGCGTATATCTGTATTTTCATAGATGTCGTTAGATTTGACGCTTCCGAATACATCCGTTTTGGCATTGACACTTTTTAAATCCACTTCTCCTGGAAGAATACGTAACCAACCACCCTTGATTGAACTCCATTCAATTAGTTGTTGAGAGACTAGGAGTTCAAAATTCAGAATAGTCTTGCAAGCTGGTTGGTCGATTACGCCACGAACCGTGATGTTTTTGCCGAATGCATTCAATACTTTACCTACAGCACTTTCCTTGCCGAAAAGTCGTTGGGCACAAGCTTTGGTTAGAATGGCATCTTCTGGATGGTTTAGGCATAGCTCTCCTTCTACTAAAGGGTAATCGAAAAAGTGGAAATAAGTGCTGTCTACTGCCAGTAAATCCAAGTTGTATGCTATCTTGTTAATTTGAAAATCAATGCCCGTTGCTATTACAAACTGACAAGATTCGATGATTTGTTCTTCGGGTATGGCTATATCTTTCAAATCAGGATGAAAACTGAGCATTTCCTGTTGGGATATGGGATACTGGTATTCATAATCTTTGTTGAGGATTGTTATTACTTCATCCGGGCGAATGCAATGTGATTCTACCGCCCATTCGCGATGGATGTATCGCATCAGGATGATGCTGCATGCCAGGCTGAAGGCCAACCCCAACAAGTTGATGAGGGTGTATGATTTGCTTCGTA
>CAZFDP010000117.1:0-6037 GCA_964518185.1 uncultured Phocaeicola sp.
TTTGCCTCAGTTAAACTATATGACCTTGAATGTAACTTGTATGATTATTAGGAGGAGCATGCTATGGAAATCAGCTCTAAAATTGTAAGGGCATTGCCCGAATTTATTTTTGTTTTCAATAAGGACTTCATATTTACCGATGTGATGAAATCGGATTATGTGGAACTTTTTCATACGCGTGAAGAACTTGTTGGTTCCAGCGGAAGGATGATTTATTCTCCCGAAGTATCTGATATGTTCATTAAAAATATTCATGGATGTCTGGCCGACGGCCAATTACGTATCATGGAATATTCAGTGGATTTCGGTGAAAAAGGTATACGTCATTACGAAGCGCGTCTCACACCTTACGATGACAATAATGTTTTGGTTCTTATACGCGATATCTGCTTGCAGGTACAACGTGAAAAAGAACTGATGGAAGCACGTGCCAAGGCAGAAGAAGCCGACAGATTGAAATCCGAATTTTGGGCAAATATCAGCCATGAAATACGTACACCGCTTAATGCTATAGTAGGATTTGCCGAATACATTATTTCTCCCGATTTTGATGAAGACGATAAAAAGGAGTTCGCTAAGGTTATTAAGATGAACAGCGAACAACTGCAGAACTTGATAAACGATGTGCTCGATTTGTCGCGTATAGAAGCAGGACGGACAGAAATTGTAATGGCGCAAGTGGAATTGGCCGAACTGATTCGTCATTTGTGTAAAAGTCAGGAACCCAAGTTAAACAAAGAGGTAAAGTTGTGTCTGGATATTCCTGATGAACTGAAAGTGGTGACAGATGCTAAACGTGTATCGCAAATTGTGACCAATTTCTTGTCGAATGCCATCAAATATACAGAAAAAGGAGAAATTGTATTAAGCTTGGAAAGGATAGGCGATGGATATGTTAAAATTTCAGTGAGGGATACAGGATGCGGCATTTCGGCAACTGATTTACCCAAAGTGTTTGACCGCTTTGAAAAAATCCGTTCTTCCAAACAAGGAACCGGACTTGGGCTTTGTATCTGCAAGAATTTGGCCGAATTGTTAGGAGGTGAAGTCCTGGCACATTCCACATTGGGCGAAGGCTCTGAGTTTATGTTGATATTTCCGGCATAGAAAATGATTCATCTGTTCGAAAATAAACAATTGGAAGGGGTAGATTTACCGGACAGGTTTACTTACCCCTTTTGTTATGTACCCCATCCTTTATGTAAATTGGCTGCTCACGAGGTGCAGAAGTATCTCCAAAATCGTACGGAGTGGGCTAAAGAACTCAAGCGGGGAAAAATGTTCGGGGTCTTGGTTGTACAGACTCCACAAGACGGAATAGGATTCTTGGCGGCTTTTTCGGGCTTGTTGGATGGCGGTAGTTGTCATGAATATTTTGTTCCTCCAGTATACGACTTATTGTCTCCCGACGGCTTCTTTAAAGCGGAGGAAGCAAAGATATCTGCCATGAACCGGAATATAGAGGTGCTGTGCCAACAAATTCAACCGGTAGAAGAGGAAACGGAAGAAATACTGAAGCAGATGCGTAAAGATGCAGAGAAAGAACTTCGTGTTTTCAAGGAACGGATGGATAAGGCCAAGGAACTTCGGAAGATTCGGCGGGAAGAAATAAGATTGACCGATGAGGAAAGTGCGGCTTTGGTGAAAGAAAGCCAATTTATGAAAGCCGAATACAAGCGGTTGGAAAGGAAATGGAGCGAATGCTTGAAGAAGAAGCAGGAGGAACTACAGGCTGTCCGTATGCCTGTATTGGCGATGGAAGAAAAAAGGAAAACCGCTTCTGCTGCCCTACAAATACGGTTGTTCGAACAATTCCGTATGCTTAATGCGAAAGGAGAGGAGCGTAACTTGTGCGATATATTCAAACATACTCCCCAACGAGTACCTCCGGCCGGTGCAGGCGAATGTGCTGCACCCAAATTGTTGCAATATGCATATCGCCACCAACTGAAACCTATGGCTATGGCCGAATTCTGGTGGGGAGAATCACCGAAGTCCGAAGTACGGATACATGGTTATTATTACCCGTCGTGCAAGCAGAAGTGTTTGCCCATATTATCCCACATGCTTCAGGGGCTGGAAGTAGAACCAAACCCTCTTGAACAAGAAAAAGTACCGGTCGGAAAGATACAGGTTGTATACGAAGACGATTGCTTGCTTGTAGTAAACAAACCTTCAGGAGTACTTTCCGTACCTGGTAAAGAATGCATTCCTTCGGTCTTGGATTATATAAAGGAGAAATATCCCGAGGCCGATGGCCCTTTGTTGGTACATCGCCTCGATATGGATACTTCGGGGGTGTTGCTTGTGGCCAAGAACAAGGAAGTGCACGAAACCTTACAAATGCAGTTCGAAGGGCGTGAAGTGAAAAAGAGATACATTGCATTGTTGGACGGAGAGCTACCGGCCGATTGTCCGCCAAAAGGTTTTATTAAATTACCTCTTCGTCCCGATTATGACAATCGTCCTTTCCAATTGGTCGATTTCGAGAGGGGTAAACCCGCTGTAACTCGTTACGAAGTGCTGGGTGTAGAGCAAAAGGAAATGGAGGGTGTCCGCCAAGTTGTTACACGCATAGCTTATTATCCGCAAACCGGACGTACTCACCAGTTAAGGGTACATTCGGCTCATTCGTTGGGAATGAATCGTCCTATTTTGGGTGACCCGCTCTATGGATGTAGAGGTGAAAGGCTTTATCTTCATGCCGAAAAATTGGAGTTTCGTCATCCCATAACCGGTAAAATCATGAAATTCCAACTGCCTTCACCCTTTTAAATTCAATTTTTTGGACGAATTTCTTTTGAAAACTGCACATTATTGCTAATTTTGCGCAGCTTTTTCAAAGAATAATGTAATTTCTAACAATTTATAATTGAAGATATATGGCTAAATTAGTGATTAATTCCTACGAAGATTTTGAAAAATATGTAGGTCAGGAATTGGGAATATCCGATTATGTTGAACTGAACCAGGAACGTATCAATTTGTTTGCCGATGCCACACTCGACCACCAGTGGATTCATGTAGATACAGAAAAGGCAGCGGTAGAAAGTCCGTTCAAGAGTACCATTGCTCACGGATATCTTACTCTTTCCATGCTTCCGTACATGTGGAACCAGATTATCGAGGTAAACAATTTGAAGATGATGATTAACTATGGCATGGACAAGATGAAATTCGGTCAGGCTGTATTGTCCGGTCAAAGTATCCGTTTGAAAACCACTCTCCAGAGTTTGCAGAATCTGCGTGGGGTGGCCAAGGCCGAAATCAAGTTCACCATCGAAATCAAGGATCAAAGAAAGCCGGCAGTAGAAGGGGTAGCTATCTTCTTGTATTATTTCGAGTAAGATGTTTCTTCGTGTGCAGCTGTTGCAAGTAATTTTTGTACTCCGCTAAAAACCGATTTTCAATGAAAGTTGCGGGTTGTGGGTTGCGTTTTTAATAAAGTTGCAAGGTTGCGGGTTGCAAGTTGCGTTCGATGCAGACGAATTTCCATTATGTCATTCTGAGCGAAGTGAAGAATCTGAATACATAAACAATTCTTTTCAGATTCTTCGTTTTGCTCAGAATGACATTTCGTTTTGTCACCTGTCCTTTTATATCTTAGTCCTTACCAATTGTCCGTGCGGAAAGGAATGGCCGGAAGTTCATTGCCACCAATGATGGTGCCTACCTGGAAGTCGTGGAAACAATAGCGGACGGCTACAGGTTCCAATACCTTCGACGATGACAAGATGAATTCGTTGGTCTGCCACTGGAAATATACCTGATCAACCGGATAGAACACCTTATTTGCACCTGCTATTTCAAAGCCTTGGATGTCGTAGTTGCGGCAAATTCCCATGTCTATGTTTCCAAACGCTACATACGCTTTGTTGCCTTCTATGCGCAGTCCCTTGTATTGCGGATGCTGGATGTGGAACTGCTTGTATCCATAAGTAAGGTTCAATGCTGCATAGCTCAGACGGCGTCCTAACGTGGTTTTGTTGCGTGGGTGTATGTTCATGCGTTCGTAAGGTTCCACCAGGTCGTTGGTCGAAATCATGAAACTGTTGGGTATAAGGCTCTGTGCCTTGAATTGGGCTTCGCGTAATAGGGGAGACTTTTCGTCCTCGTGTGCCTGGTCGTAGTCGTAGGGTGCAATTTCTACAAAGTAGAAGGGAATTTCTCCTTGTCCCCATTCCTTTCGCCAGTGTTCTACCATGGTGGCAAAGCGTTCGGCATACGTATCATAGCGCGATACATTCGATTCCCCTTGATACCAGATGAATCCCTTGATGGTGTAGTTCTTTACCGGACATAGCATGCCGTTGTACATCAGCAACGGGCGGGTCCATTCCAACCATTGTTCGATACCTTCCTTATCAAGCGGAATGTCCTTGTAATTCTTCAGTATTTCTTTGGGCATCCAGCTTTCTACCGTTGCACCGCCGTATGCACACGATACAATACCCACCGGCACTTGCAGCACCCTGCTGAGCGATGTGGCATAGTGGTAGGCCGTGGCACTGAAATCGCCTGCGGTGGCTGGCGATGCCACATTCCATTGCCCTTCGCATTGGGTCTGCGGTTCATAGCATTGGCGCTTGGGTACGGTAAACATGCGCACTCCCTTGTTCTCGGCCGAATAGGCTATGTCGTCCATTCCGTTCATGATGCAGCATCCGCCAAAGCCTTTGAGGGGCATTTCCATGTTGCTTTGTCCCGATGCCAGCCACACTTCACCTATCAGCACATTGTTTATTTCTGTCTTTTCTCCATCATCGAATGTAATGCTATAAGGGGTATATCCTGCTTGGGGAGTTTTTACTTTCAGTATCCATTGTCCCTGTTTGTCGGCTTTGCAGGTATACTCCTTTCCGTCCCACGAGGGGGTAACCTTTACGGTAGCATTGGGAGTTGCCTTACCCCACAGATTTACGGAAGTCTGTTGTTGTAGAATCATGTTGTCGCCTATCAGATTGTGTAAATTTACTTTTGCCTGTAGGCTCATTGCCGATAATAGTAAGGCTGTGGCTAAGATATTTTTTGCTTTCATAGGGTTAATTTATTAAAAGTTGTATGCGAAAGTAGATATTTTTAATGAAAAGACCAACTGAAATCAATTTAATGTCGTACCTTTGCACAAAATTTGGATAATTAAATTATAACAGGTTAACCTATTTATTAAGTATTAGGGTTTTATGAAAAAAATCTTCGCATCATTGCTTTTGTTTGCGGCAGGAATGAACTATGCATCTGCCCAAGAGCAGAGTATTCTTGATTTGAAGGCCGAAGTCCGCATGGATTACCAGCGTGAGTATGTGGATGGCGATGCCGTCAAGCCTAATTCAGGGTTCAAGGGAAAGTACCTTAACATCATTCTGAATGGTACCATCAATGAACATTTTTCGTATGCTTACCGTCAGCGTTTGAACAAGCCGCATAAGGATGCCAGCTTCTTCGATGCCACCGACTGGGTATATCTTACTTATAAAGCCAATGACCATTGGAGCTTTTCCGGAGGTAAGCAAGTGGTAGGTGTCGGCGGATTTGAGTACGACCGTGCGCCCATCGACCTTTACATCACTTCCGAGTATTGGAACAACATCCCTTGCTATCAGTTGGGTGTAAGCGCCACTTATAGCATGAACGAGGGCAAAGATAAGATTATGGCCCAGATTTGCGAAAGCCCGTTCGATTTCCTCAGTCAGGACCTTTACGCCTATAACCTTATGTGGTATGGTTCGCATGATGCCTATAACACCATTTGGTCGGTAAACATGCAGGAATATACTCCAGGCAAGTTTATCTATTATATTGCATTAGGTAATGAGTTCCAAATGGGCAATGCCAAACTCCAGCTCGACTTTATGAACCGTGCAACCGACCAACATGCTTTCTTCTTCAAGGATTGCTCGGTGATGGGTGAACTTTCGTGCATGGTCAATAATAAGTTGAACTTGTTTGGTAAAGTGTCTTATGATGTGAATAACACCAATTCCGTTGGCGACTATTGTGTGCTCCCCGGTACTGAAATGACTAAAGTAGGTGCAGG
>CAZFDP010000118.1:0-6012 GCA_964518185.1 uncultured Phocaeicola sp.
GTTACTTTTGACATAATCTCAATATTTGTTTAAAGTTGAATAATATCTTTTAAATATGGTGCAAAGTTACAATGTAATTCCGAATTAAAGAAAAATTTCCATATTAATTTTCGGCTATATACATTATTTATTGTACTTTTGCGACAAATTAACGTAACACTATGAGTAAGAGCAAAAATCTGGTAATTATCATCATTCTGCTGCTGATTATCATCGGCGGAGTTTCGTTCTTTGCCATCCGTCAGGTACAAGAGAACAAGGAGATGAGCGAATTGTTCGCCATCGAGAAAGAAGAAATGGAAAATGAGTACACTACTTATGCTACCCAATACGATGAACTTCAAGTCCAAATAAACAACGACTCCCTCCGTCAGAAATTAGAGAGCGAGCAATTGAGAACCCAACGCCTGCTCGAAGAGTTGCGCCAAGTAAAAGCAAGCAACGCTGCTGAAATTACACGTCTGAAGAAGGAATTGAAGACCGTTCGGGCCGTACTTCGAAGTTATGTGATTCAGATTGACTCACTGAACCGTCTGAACGAAGCGTTGACTACCGAAAACAAAGAAGTAAAGAAGAAGTATAGCGAAGCTACCCGTCAAATCAACACATTGGCCGAAGAAAAGAAAAACTTGAACGAAAAAGTGGCTTTGGCAGCACAACTCGATGTTACCAACATCAATGTACAAGCCAAGAACAAACGCGGGAAGATAGTAGACAAAGTCAAGAATGTAAAAAAATTGGCTATAGCGTTCACCATTGTCAAGAATATAACAGCTCCGACAGGCGAACGTACCCTCTATGTACGTATTACACAACCCGGCAATGAAGTGTTGAGCAAAAGTACCGGAGACACCTTCAAATACGAGAACCGTGAATTACAGTACTCCATCAAGAAATACATTGAATATACCGGCGAGGAGCAGACCGTTACCGTATATTGGGACGTGGAAGAATATTTGGCTGCCGGAACATATAACGTATATATCTTTGCCGATGGCGTAATGATTGGAAGCAGCTCATTCAATTTGAAATAATATAGCCCCAATAATTAAGGGAATCACACACTAAATTCCGTGTTTTTCCGTTCCATATATTCTTTGGGTGAGACACCATACATTTCCTTAAACGAAGTAGAAAAATGCGAAAGGTTGGCATAACCCACAGCATAAGCTATTTCGGAAACAGTTAGTTTTTGTCCTGAAGCCAGCAAAGCCGCAGCTTGCTGTAAACGGATATTTCGGATAAAGTCACGGGGCGATTGGTTGGTCAATTCCTTAAGTTTACGATGAATATGTACCCGACTCAGCCCCACTTCAAAAGCTAATTTCTCCACGCCAAAATCCGAATCTGTCAAATGTTCATTAACTACCTTCATAATCTTGTTCATCAGCTTTTCATCTCCTGACTTCATCACAATTTTTTCCTGTTTGTCTTCTTGTTGTTGAGCCCCCGTATATTTATTCCGCAACATACTACGGTTAGCTATCAGATTGGCTATGGTTCGTTTCAAAAGCTCTGTATTGAAAGGCTTTACCATATAAGCATCCGCCCCTATTTCCATACCTTCCAATTTATCTTCGGGTTTAGATTTGGCAGTAAGCAACACTATGGGAATATGGTTGACATGCGGATGTTGCTTTAGTTTGCGACATAAAGTCATACCATCCATCTCTGGCATCATCACATCACTGATTACCAAATCGGGAATATCGACCAATATACGTTCATAGGCTTCTTTTCCATTACAACAAGTTTGTATCAGATACTCATTGGCTAATTCCGTCTGAAGATAAGATCGGATTTCTTCTTCATCTTCTACAACCAATACATTCAAATGCGTTTTTGGTTTTACCAATTTCACTTCTGTACTACTATCTTCCATATTCTCAACCAATGTTGATGACTTTTGTCTGGAAGAAAAGGAATTTACAATCAAAGCATGATTTTCGGTCCGTTCCAATTCATCTGCACGCAAATGTGCTGCCCCCATAGGTATACGGACTACAAAACGAGCCCCACAATTTCCTTCCCTATTTTCTGCATATAGAATACCATGATGCAATTGTACCAACGAGCGCGACAGATGTAACCCAATTCCTGTTCCGAAATTGGATTTAGTAACATCATTATCTATCTGATAAAAACGTTCGAATATCCGCTCAATTTGATTCTTGTTTATTCCAATTCCACTATCAGTAATCGAGATTTCAGCATATTCTCTCAAAGAGTCTTTCCGTTTCGCATCATTCCCGGTACTCAGTCTCACCTGTATTTCACCATCCTCCGGAGTATATTTGAAAGCATTCGAAAGAAGATTCATTAAGACTTTATCAAAGTTATTCAAATCAACCCAAACTGGCAGTTGCTCCATCGTATGTTCAAACATAAACTGTATTCGTTTTTTCTTCGCCAAATAATCAAAAGTCAACATTAAATCATTAATAAATGCAACCATATCAGTTTCACGGAACTTCATGTGCATCTGCCCCTTATCTAATTTACGAATGTCCATCAATTGATTAATAAGACGCAGGATACGTTGAGCATTCCGATAAATCATCTGATAGGTTTGATGCGTTTCCAAATCTTTCTTCTCAGCCATCAATTTCTCCAACGGATTGATAATCAACGTCATCGGAGTTCGTATTTCGTGAGATATATTGATAAAGAATTGAAGCTTGGCTTCGTTCAATTGTTCTGCATGTTCACGCTTCATCAATTCCTTACGATGACGGGCACGAGTCAACATATAATTAACCAATCCATATATCAAAACCCAAAACAATACAACATAAATAGTATAGGCCCACCAAGTACGATACCAAGGTGGAAGAATTTGAACTCGTATAGTACGAATAGAAGAATAAATCCCATGATTGGAAGCTTGCACCGAAAAAGTATATGTGCCTGGAGCCAGATTATTATAAGTTACCCGATTATCTCCCGGTGTAGTTGTTTGCCAATTGTTTCCTAGTTCTTCCATTCTATAACGATAAAAGATTTGTTCAGGATTGTCAAAATCCAATGTAGAGAACTGAATGCTGAATGTATTATCATCGTGAGACAAACGGAATAAATTTGCTTCTTGAACAGACGTGGCTATCACGGTCCGACCACCTGATAAGGTATTTTTATTTACCGGTTGGTTATGAATATAAAATCCCGTAACCCAGACTTCCAAAGAATCAGAAGAAGTACCAAAATTTTGCGGCCAAAAGCCGGTCACTCCATTTACGCCACCAAAATAGACTTTACCCAATTGATTCTTAAAAAAAGCGCCATGAGTAAATTCATTACTCTGAAGTCCGTCACCCTCATAGTAATTGATAAAACGGCCGGCTGATCTATCGTAACAACTGATACCCATATAGGTACTCACCCAGACACGATGCTTATCATCTTCGCATATTCCACAAACAACATCGTTTGAGAGACCATCAGCTGTCGTAAAGCGTTCCGTTACTCTCGTATCTTTATGATAACAATATAACCCATCGGTGGTACCTATCCAAATATTACCTTGATAATCTTCCATAAAAGCATAGCCGATACACCCTTTGATAAGCATATTGGTAAACTGTTCATTCAAGAAGCTACCGGTTGTTGGGTTAAAGCAACTTACCCCTTGATAATGACCTATCCACATGATTCCTTTACTATCGCAAAACATATAATTGATATAATCATTAGGAAGTTCATCACGCTTTAAATCCCCTTTTTCATCTTTCGATGATTCAAAATGTTTCAGTACTCCAGTCTCTAAATTGTATTGATAGAATCCAGAACCTAATGTAGCAATATATAAATTCTGAAGTTTATCTTCGGTTATAGAAAGGACCTTCTCATTGCCAATTTGTGACAAATATTCACATCTACCAGTCAAAGGGTTCAAACATCCGACTCCTTGCATATAAGAACCAATCCACAAATGGTCATTCGAATCCCTATAAATACACATAACTGTATTGGCTACAGAATGAGCCCGACCAGTAGGAGTATAATGCCGTACACGTTTGCCATTTGCATCCAACTCAAATAATCCCTCATTATCGGCTCCCACCCACAAATGATTATTATTATCCTGATAAACAGCCATTACACAACCCTGTCCAATGGGGTTATAATGAATGGACTTGTTTCCATAGTATTCGAATGTATTTTCGCTTTTGGGAATAAGCACAATTCCTTTCTGAAAAAGGCCAAGCCACAGATTACCTTTTTCATCTTGCAGAATGGAATGTATTTTTCCTTCTGTAAAATCGAATGGTGCTGTATTAATAATATAATCTTCGATTTGATGTCGTTCTTCACTGAAAATTTTCAATCCTTGCCCGTCTGTGCCAATAAGCAACTTATCGCCAACCAAAGCCATACATTCCACAGAAAGTCGTCCTCCTTTTTCATAAGGTATTTCTTCAAAAGAGCCCAACTTACGATTATACCGCAATAGGCCTTGTCCTTGAATACCAACAAAAAGAGTTCCGTCTGTATCCTCCAAGAGAGCAGAAACATTGTCACCCGCTAATAGCGGATACTTATAAATATGCGTTTCACGAGTTTCGGGTAAATAACGAATCAATCCATTCCCTTCTGTCCCTATCCAAATGTTATAATAGGAGTCTTCATATACTTTAATCTGAAAATTATAATTTGCCTGTTGCAACAACGAATCCAATGAATATGCCATCACCCCCGAATCATCCAAACAAAACATTCCTTGCCCTGAAGTAGAAATCCAAATATCGCCATTATGGAGTTCACACAACTGCGTTACATGAGGAAAAACCCGACGTCCATTCCTGAACATAGGTATTTCATGGTATGTATCGGTTTCAGAATCATACATCATCAATCCATCAATACAACCTACCCACAAATGCTGTTTACGGTCTTCATAAAGAGTACGCACATAATTATTTTTAATAGAAGTACTGTCTTCCACCACATGCCGATAGGAAGAAAATGACATTCCATCAAATTTATTCAATCCATGTTCGGTAGCTATCCATAGATAACCACGGCTATCTTGACACAACTGGTTAATCAAACTACTAGAAAGTCCTTTTTCAGTAGAATAGAATCGTCCTATTTGAGCCCTAAGCACTATGTTAATGTTACATAGAACAAAAAACAAACATAATATTTTGCCGACTTCAATTTTCATAGCGTTACATTTTAGCTGCAAATATAGTAAAATAGACGATAAAACAAGTATCTTTATAGATATAATCAAGTTACCGCACCCCTATTTATGCCTAACAACATAAATGTTACATATTTAAAAACACATGTTACACAAACAAAAACAATGTAACATTAGATTACCAATAAGGTTACAAGAACAAATACCAGTCCGTAATTATTCTATTATTTTTGCATTTACAATAACTGTATAAACCTATAAAAAAAACGTAAAGCCTATGAAAACATAAAAATCTTTTTTATCACATACCTTAATAATTAGGTAAGAATAAAAGAAATATTATTATTCATTTAAATAATTCATTATGAAATGCACAAATTTTTATTTTAAGCCACTTGCGCTTTTATTCCTGTTGTGCTTGGTGCCTCTTTGGTCATATGCCCAAAGTATCAGTATTAAAGGTACAGTAAAAGACAACAGCGGTGAACCGGTTATCGGTGCCAGCATTTTACAGAAAGGCACAACTAACGGTACAATCAGTGATTTTGACGGTAACTTTACACTGAGTGTTCCGTCAAATGGTACAATCGTCATTTCTTTCATCGGTTACAAAGAACAGGAAATAGCTGTAAACGGGAAGAAACAATTCGATATCGTCATGCAAGAAGATGCCGAAGTGTTGGACGAAGTCGTGGTAGTAGGTTATGGTCAAATGAAACGATCCGACTTGACAGGTGCGGTAGTGTCAGTAAATGATCAAGCCATTAAGAAATCGGTACCGACATCCATTGACCAAGTTCTTCAAGGCCGGGCCGCCGGTGTACAAATTCAAGCCAACTCTGGTACTCCGGGTGCTTCAACTTCTATAC
>CAZFDP010000119.1:0-6009 GCA_964518185.1 uncultured Phocaeicola sp.
AAACGACTTTAGCACCTTCTACAGTAGGAGCACCTACAGTTACAGTACCGTTGTTATCAACCAACAACACTTTTTCAAATTCAACAGTTGCGCCATTTTCAGCATTCTGAATGTGGTGAACAAACAGCTTCTTGCCTTCTTCAGCCTTAAACTGCTGACCGTTAATTTCTACAATTACGTACATTATTTTAAATTATTAAACGGTTTTTTCCGCAAGGTGAATCTCTTCGTGAGATTACTTGATTACCTCCACGGACTCAAATCGGGTGCAAAATTACAGACTTTATTTTGGATTTCAAAATGTTTTTGCCTCTTTTTTACGCTGTTACATTGAAATATTCTTCCAATTCTTGCTTGGCCGAATAATCACTGTTGTCTATGTCGCGTATTATGTGGCCATGTTCCATTAAAGCAATACGTGGACAAACATCAACTGTATGCTCCAAATTGTGGCTCGACACTAAAATGGTAGCACCGGTCTCTTCGTTATACTCTTTCAACAGATGCTTGATGACCGATTGCGAACTGGGATCAAGGAAGTTGAAAGGTTCGTCAAGTATCAGTACTTGGGGCTGATGAAGCATAGCTGATATAATACCAATCTTTTGTTTGTTGCCCGCCGAATAATCGCGAATAAGTTTCTTATGACCAATAACTTCGCCATTCATGAAACGTTCGAACTTAGCTACACGCTCGTCTACTTCTTCCTTCTTCATGCCATACATCTTACCTACAAACAAGAAATATTCTTCGGGTGTGAGGTAGTCTATCAAGAATCCGTCGTCAATGAAAGCTCCTGTATGAGCTTTCCAGTTTTCGTTCTTGGCTACGTTGATATCACCGATGTGAACGGAACCGTTATCGGCTTTCAATAAATCAAGCATCAAACGGAAGAGGGTAGTCTTACCCGCACCGTTGTTTCCTACCAATCCAAGCATATCACCACTATGAATGATGTATCCTTCTATATCGACGGCTACTTTTTCACCGAAATTCTTTTTAAGTTGTTCTATCTTTATTTCCATATGCTTTTACCTTTAGTGTCATCCTGAACAAAACGAAGGATTTGGAAACCTAAAGTTTGTGTACTCAGATTCTTCGTCCTTTCAGTCCTCAGAATGACACGTATTAATATATCTATCTTGATGAGCGGAATGCCTCCATGTTTTCATAACGACGTTTCATGAATCGGTTATAGATGTTCTTTATCCACTTGTTGTGAGTAACGATAAAGGCCAATCCGATAATTGCAAGTAGGGCATAGGCTACGGTTTCAGAGAATATAACATTCAAGACGGAATCGAGAATGAGTGGTAGCCCCATAGCCAGTCCCATAATAATCATCTGTGCGGTGGTACTGCTCTTGTTACTCTTCATTATGGTAGTGTTGAGCGGTAAGGTACGGGTGTTGTATACCGCCAATTGCAATAGCAGGAAGAACACTGCACCTACTGTAAAGATCAAGTAGGCAAAGGCCATTAGGAATGTAATCTTACCTTTGGCTACCGGGAACATCATAATGAGAAAAGGTATCACAATGATGATGGTAGTAAGATAATACTTGGCTCTAAGTAAATTGAAAATGGATTCCTTACGGCTCATCAATCCGTCAATATAGTTACCTTCGAATGTCATAACCTGGCCCAATGTCATGATGGGAAGCAATAGATAATTATAGGCACAAATGAATGATATCATTCCCGTACCATCGTATACATCAGTAAAGGCTACTACTAAGGAAAAACCAATCATAACAATAAAAGCCATGCGGAATTGTGTCTTTACAGTCTTGTTTCTCGCAATGAGTTTCAATTCCAGACGAATGTATTCACCTACTTCACCATATTTATCCAAGAACTTGTATTCGGACACGCGTTTCATCTTGGTGTCTTTTACATGCGATATTTCATCGTATAATAGTTTCTTTTGAATTTCGCGATTAAGAACAAACAAAAAAGCGATTAGGGTGACAACAAACAAGAAACTCAATGGATTCCCTTGAATGAAGCCTTCGCCCAAATCCATAGTGAAACGGCTGACAGGTAATCCTTCTAATAGAAATTCGGCACATCCCAACACCCCATATACGGCAACGGGAAGCAGATACCAAACAGTCTTTTCACTCATCAGCATCTTGCAAAGTTGATACCAATAGTTGTTCAATACAAAGAGCAACCATACGCCAAGCAGATAAAGAAACATTCCTCCGAATCCATAAAAACGGATAATGGTAAGGAAAGCGAAAGGTACATAGGTGAAGAACCAGATGAAGTTGAATCCACTCAAGCCCGATTGAAGTAGAAAGACATCTATCAGTCTGTTTTTCTTGACAGGCATAAGCAGGTAGGGCTTCATTTCTTGGGATATGGCCGGTTGCCCCATAAAACGAATAAGGAAATCGACCAACATTACATATATGAAACCTTGGTTCATGATATGGTAGGGTTCCATATTAGGAATCAGTTCGCTGAACATAGGAGGAAGTGTTACTCCCAACAATAAGAGTATAGCCGCCCAATATACGGCCATAAAATACATCAGGAACTTGGCAAAGCGGTTGGTGTCGAATGCCGGATTCCGCTTTGCTGCAAGTTTCTGATTCTTCTTGATAATCTTATAAAGAAACATTTTTTTGTTTATTTGGTAGATTCATCGGTCATACTAACCTCAATGGAATTACCTTGTTTAAGGAATTTCTTGGCAAACTTCTTGATATCTTTGGCACTTACTCCATTCACAAGTTCTTCATAATTGCTGTTTACATCTATTCCGTTCCAGTAATATTCATTTAAAGCACCTAACCAATAACCGTTTTCCTTGATGTTTTCGGCATGTTGCTTAATCATAGCTTCTTTTACTTTTACCAAATGTTCTTCATTCGGACCATCTTTGGCTACTTTGCGCAACTCTTCAAGAATAATGTCTACCATCTTTTCTCGTTTGGTAGGATCGGTATTGAAAGTTATTTGAACGATGGCTTCTTCTTTTGGGTATCTACTTAATTGTCCGCTGATATTTACACCATATGTTCCTCCTTCTTTTTCACGAACTTCTTCTGTATATACAAGGTTCATAATGCGAGAGAGACAAGTCATCATGATCTTATTCTTCATATTGTAGGCGCATTTTCCGCTATTTACAATCACAACGGTTGCCATAGGAGTCTGTTGCTTCTTATCGAATACTTTTTTATAAGTACCTTTACGGATATTCAGTCCTAAATCTTTGAATGTTTCGTTTCTGTTGGTAACCGGAAGGCTTCCCAAATAAGTTTCAATGAGTGGTCTGGCTTCTTCAATATTGATATTTCCAACAAATAGGAATGTAAAGTCGCTGGCATCTTCGAAACGATTTTTATACATTTCCATGATTTTGTTATAATCAATTTGATCTATCATATCGGTCTTGATGCGTGATGCCATAGGATGGTTACCATACAAAGCATAAGTCAGTGTGTCTGATAAAGCCGTCATCGGATTTGCCTCTTGATTGGCCATTGCTGCCTTGGCACGTTGCTTATAAGATTCAAATGCATCTTGATCCATTCTTGGAGCAGTAAAGCCTAAATATACCAATTGTAACATCGTTTCCAAATATTTGGGAGAGCAACTACCTGAAGCGCCTTCCGACATAGTACCTACAGAAGTGCCACCACTGGCTTTCTTTCCGGCAAGAACTTTGGATAGTTCTACATTGCTGAATTTGCCTATACCACCTAAACCGATAACTTCATCGAGTACCTTGGTCTGGAGAACATCATCCGTTCCAAATACTGAAGTTCCGCCCGGGCTGAAGGCACGCATAATTATTTGGTCAGCCTTGAAGTCTGTTGTCTTTACAACTACACGTATACCGTTAGACAGAGTCAAAACGGTTGTTCCGAACGGTCCTTCTTCTGTTTTAATGATTTGTCCGGGGGTAGGTTTCTCGGTCATTAAAGGTTCATCGGATACCTTATCTTCGTAGGTAGTGATGTCTTCAGCTTTAGTTTTCATCATGATGTCCAATAATTCTTGTTCGGTAGGATATATCATACCTTCTTTGTCTGGCCCAAAGATATTAATGACAATATTTTCTTCTTTGATAAGTTGTGGAAGAATTGTATTGATCATTTCTACTGTAATTTGTGGAACAAATTGGTTGATGATGGCATATTCGTTTTCGATACCTGGAATAGGCTCATTGTCAATGAAGTGACGAACGTATTCATTGACATATGCTCCGTTTTTCACTTTGCTCCGTTCATTGTATGCCGATTCTACACGAGTCATATAATTTGCCTTGGCACGTTCATATTCTGACGTTGTAAAGCCAAATTTCCGGGCACGTTCCATTTCTCGAATCAAAGCGGAGAAAGCGGTTCCGATTCCATCTTCTTTTGCATTAACCATTCCGATAAACGCTTGAGTTGTTTTTGCCACTAAGAAATCACCATCACCAACACCCGCACTGATAAATGGAGGATTTGCAGTTTGAATCATTTCACCTAAACGAGTATTCAGCATACTTGTTGCCATAGACATCATATAGTTTTGAACCATATATGCCATGGTGTTTTTCATTTCATTCGGGAATGCCGGATGCTTATGCCATATATAGAGAGTAGTGGAAGTCTGTTCTTTATCTTTGGCGATTGCCACGATAGGCTCTTTGTTGTCAGGAACCGGAAGATATTCGCGCTTTGCTGCATTTTCAGGCATTTCAATGTGTGAGAACATTTCCTTAATCTTTGCTTCGACTTGATCTACATCGATGTCACCCACAACAATAATTCCTTGTTGGTCTGGACGATACCATTTTTCGTAATAATCTCTCAATGCTTGATAAGGGAAATTGTCCACCACTTCCATTGTACCGATTGGCATACGATAGGCGTATTTGCTTTCTTGGTAACATTTTGGGAAAATCTGTTCGTACATTCTCATCATGGCATTTTGTCTGCTTCGCCATTCTTCATGAATCACTCCTCGTTCATTATCTATCTCTTTAGGGTCTAAAGTCAAATCATTGGCCCAATCATGCAGAATAAGTAAACAAGAGTCAACTATGCTTTCACGAATAATGGGTACATCCGAGATGTTGTATACTGTTTCTTCAATACTCGTATAGGCATTCAGATTTTGTCCGAAACGTACACCAATACTTTCCAACCAGTTGATGATACCTTTTCCAGGGAAATGGGTGGTACCGTTGAAACACATGTGCTCTAAGAAGTGTGCCAACCCTCTTTGGTTGTCTTCTTCCAAAATAGAACCGACCTTCTGTGCTATGTAGAAATCGGCACGATTTTCGGGTAGTTCATTGTGTCGGATGTAAAAGGTTAATCCGTTTTCTAATTTACCGATACGTACATTAGGATCGGTTGGGAGAGGAGGCATCTGTGGTTGTTGGGCAGATGCAATCAATGTACTTCCCAATACAATAAGGGAAAATATCAATCTTTTCATCGTTCTTTTCATTTTTTGGGGTTATTAGTTGGTATTTGTTTAAATATTCATTAGACGCGAAGGAATTGTAGAAAACTACAAAAACCTCAGTAATTATTAATAGCGTCTACAACAATCCGTTGGCTGAAAGGAATTTTTCGGCTTCAATGGCAGCCTTGCATCCGCTTCCGGCAGCTGTAATAGCCTGACGATAGTGAGGGTCGGCTACATCACCTGCAGCAAATACACCAGGAACTCGGGTACGTGGGCTTGAACCTTCGGTAATGATGTATCCTACTTCGTCTGTCTCTATCCATGGCTTAAAGACTTCTGAATTTGGGTTATGTCCAATAGCCAAGAAGAACCCATCAATAGCCAAGTCATAATATTCTTCATCGGTTTCGCCTTTACGTTTTACCAAGTGTACACCTTCAACACCGTTTTCGCCAAACAAGCCTACGGCATTGTGCTCGAACAAAACTTTAATGTTAGGATGATTCATAACACGGTCTTGCATGATTTGTGAGGCACGCAAATAAGGTTTGCGTACTACCAAATAGACTTGCTTGGCCAAACCTGCCAA
>CAZFDP010000120.1:0-5958 GCA_964518185.1 uncultured Phocaeicola sp.
TAAAACATTTGGCCTTTAACTCCCTGTCCGAAGGACGAGCGAAGCGATAACTCCCTTTAACTCCTTTATCTCCTGAAAGTTGAGCTTGCGAAACTTAAATTAAATAGAAATCAAAATTCCTCCAATAACTGTTGCACGAAGTCTCTTTCCATGTCCTCGGGCTTCAGGACGATGGCATCGTACATCAGCAGGTCGATGTCGAGTTTCACAATGCCCATTGCCTTGTCTTCGGGAGTGCGCCCGTTGTCCTTTTCAATTTGTTTCAATATACACCGGGTGTCTTCGGCTGAAAGAGAAGTGGTGAATTGTGCCAATTGGTTGCAGAAAGGAGAAAGGAACAGGTCGCCGATGGCTTCCGTTTCCATTTCTTTGCTGAAACGGATGTCGGGGAAATGTATGCACAAAGCCTCGCGGGCATGGGCAAATCGTTGTGTATATCCCTCGTTCGAGCCTAAACAAATCAGACAATGATGTGTATTCATAATGAATTCTTTCGTTTAGAGTGCAAATGTAGAAAATGTTTTTGTACTTTTGCATAAATTATACAACAGAAGCTTATGAAATTTATTGGAATTATTCCTGCAAGATATGCATCTACCCGCTTTCCGGCCAAACCTTTGGCGCTATTGGGTGGAAAAACCGTGATACAACGAGTGTACGAACAAGTGGCCGGCATTTTGGATGAGGCTTATGTAGCAACCGACGATGAACGTATAGAAGCCGCCGTAAAGGCATTTGGTGGTAAGGTGGTGATGACCTCGGTCAACCATAAAAGCGGAACCGACAGATGTTATGAAGCCTTTACAAAAGTAGGCGAGGGATACGATGTAATTGTAAATATCCAAGGCGACGAACCTTTTATCCAACCTTCACAACTGGAAGCCATCAAAGCATGTTTTGACGATGAGGCCACCCAAATAGCTACATTGGTAAAACCCTTTACCGTAGCCGATGGCTTTGCCGCATTAGAGAATGTAAACTCTCCCAAAGTGGTGGTAAACAAGCAGATGAATGCTCTGTACTTCAGTCGCTCCATCATCCCTTACCAACGCAATGCCGATAAGTGCGAATGGCTTCAGGGCCATACCTATTACAAGCATATCGGCCTTTATGCCTATCGGGCAGAAGTGTTGAAGGAAATAACCATGTTGCCTCAATCCTCGTTGGAGGTGGCCGAATCGCTTGAACAACTTCGTTGGTTGGAAAACGGTTATACCATCAAGGTGGGCACAACCGATGTAGAAACCATTGGCATCGACACCCCTGAAGATTTGGAAAAAGCGGAGATGTTCCTCAAACAAAGAGAGGCAGGTAAGGCATGAATTTGAACCGTTTGATTCCGCCTCCCATTCGTCCGCTGACCGATTTGACGGTTACTTATCCCGAACGTCACCGACTGAAGAACGGCATCCCCTTGAACATCATTCAGGCGGGTGTGGAAGAAGTGGTTCGCTTTGATTTGTTGATAGGAGCCGGACAATGGCAACAGACACAGGCCTTGCAAGCCATGTTTACCAACCGCATGTTGCGCGAAGGGACTCCCTCACTGACTTCCCAGGAGATTTCCGAGAAATTGGATTATTACGGAGCGATGATGGAACTCTCGTCGTCGGTCAATTGTGGCTTCATAACCCTCTATTCGTTGAACAAATATTTCCCCCAGACTTTGGCCTTGATAGCCGATATGCTGATGCATCCCACTTTCCCCGAAACAGAGATGGGAGTGGTGGTAGAAATGAACAAGCAGCGCTTCTTGGTCAATAGCAGCAGGGTGGAGATGATGGGTCGCAAGCGTCTTAACCGGGCTTTGTTTGGCGAAGCTCATCCTTTGGGGCGTTATGCCGAAGTGAAGGATTACGAGTTGCTTACTCCCGAGGTGCTTCGTGCATTCTATCGGCAACATTACCATTCGGGCAATTGCTCCATTTATTTGTCGGGCAGGGTTACTCCGGAAATTGTGCATTGCATAGAGCGGACCTTGGGCGATGCCCCGTGGGGAGAAGTGAAGGAAGCCTCTGCGTTTTCTCCCATGTCCCCTCAAATGGAGCCGGGAAAACGATTCTTCGTCGAAAAGGAAGATGCCCTGCAAAGTTCCATCAAGTTGGGAGGCTTTGTCATGGATCGTCTGCATCCCGATTTCCTGAAGGCGCGTGTCATGGTAACTCTTTTTGGCGGATATTTCGGAAGCCGTCTGATGTCGAATATCCGCGAGGATAAAGGCTATACCTACGGCATTGGGGCAGGCATTGTAACCTATCCGGGTGTCAGTGTACTTTCCATCAGTACGGAAGCGGCCAATGAATATGCCGACGCCATCATTACAGAGGTATACAAGGAGATGGACAAGCTTTGCAATGAACGTGTGTCGCAAGCCGAACTCGAAATGGTGAAGAATTATATGTTGGGCGATTGGTGCCGCTCCTACGAAGGGCCTTTCTCGCTTTCGGATGCTTGGATATACATTGAGACAGGCGGATTGGACGACCAGTTCTTTACCCGTTCTTTGGAGGAAATCCAAAGCATAACCAGCGAAGAAGTGCAGTGTTTGGCTCAAAAGTATTTGTGTAAAGAAAACTTAATAGAAGTGGTCGCAGGTAAAAAATTGTAATTTACGTTTTTGCACTTTCATGAATTGTTGTATCTTTGGGACGAAATTTTAGAAAGAATTCATTTATGAAGAGATATATTTGTTTGTTTTTTGCTTGTCTATCAACTATATTAGTGGCTACAGCCCAAATAAAGATTGGTAGCTATACCTTTAAAGATGGAGGGGAATATGTAGGCGAACTGAAAGGTAAGAAACCCAATGGAAAGGGGAAAACTACTTTCAAGAATGGCGATACATACGAAGGCCGGTATGTCAAGGGCAAGCGTCAGGGAGAGGGAACCTATAGTTTCCACGATGGTGAAAAGTATGTGGGCGACTGGTTTCAAGACCAGCAACACGGCAAGGGAACCTTCTACTTTATGAACAACAACCGCTATGAAGGCATGTGGTATACCGATTATCAACAGGGAGAGGGAACCATGTATTATTATAACGGTGACGTGTACGAGGGCTTGTGGCACGAAGACCTGCGTAGCGGAAAAGGAACCTACACATGGAAGGCAGGAGCCAAATACGAAGGCGACTGGAAGAATGACAAGAAAAACGGTAGAGGCTCGATGGTGTGGCCCGACAATTCCAAATACGAAGGCGAATGGAAGAACGATGTCCGCGAAGGAAAGGGCACGTTTATCTATGCCAATGGCGACCGGTATGTAGGCGATTGGCTGGACGATTTGCAACATGGAAAGGGAATTTACCATTTTAATAGTGGAGACCGTTATGAAGGCGATTATGTTGCCGGCGAGCGCACGGGCCATGGCATTTATTATCATAAGAACGGCGACAAGTATGTGGGCGGATTCATGAATGGCGAACAGCATGGTCAGGGCACATTCACTTGGTCGAACGGTGCTGTGTACGAAGGCCAATGGGTGAGTAATGTGCGTAGTGGCAAAGGACGCTATACATGGGCCAATGGCGATGAATACGATGGCGAATGGAAGAATGATATGCCTGATGGCGAAGGCTCGTTGACCAATGCCGATGGAAGCCGCTATAAGGGTCAGTTCGTAAAAGGCAAGGAAGAAGGAAAGGGAGTGCTGGTAGGCAAGGACGGCATCCGCTACGAGGGATTCTTCAAGCAAGGCCGTAAGCATGGCGCTTTCGTAGAGACCGATAAGGACGGAAAGGTTATCCGTAAGGGAACCTATAAGTTCGGTATGCTCGATGCTTCGCAGAAATAAACCATTATGCTGGATTTGAAATATATTACCGAAGAAGTCCGCCGGATAGCTCTCGATGCAGGGACTTTCTTACGGAACGAACGCATGGCTTTCGACAACACCAAAGTAGAAAAGAAACATGCACACGATTATGTGTCCTACGTGGACAAGGAATCGGAAAAACGGATTGTATCAAAACTCCGTAACCTATTGCCTCAAGCAGGATTCATTGCCGAAGAAGGCTCAGGAAGCCTCTCTACCGAAGAATATTGTTGGTTGGTCGACCCCCTCGACGGCACCACCAACTTCATCCATAACAATGCCCCCTATTGTGTAAGCATCGCCTTGCGTAACCGAGAGGAATTATTGGTTGGAGTGGTGTACGAAGTATGTCGTGACGAACTTTATTGGACGCATAAGGGCATACCTTCCTATCTTAACGACAAGGAAATACATGTCTCCTCCGTATCCGATTTGTACGAATCATTTATTGCTTTAGGCTTCCCGTACGACTTCGATTCCTATAAGCCTATAGCCAATCATCTGGTAAATTCCCTTTACGGAAACGTGGGTGGTCTCCGATTGCAGGGAGCCGCCGCCGCCGAACTGTGTTACGTGGCATCCGGTCGTTTCGAGGCTCGTATCGAAGCCTTTTTAGGACCATGGGACATTGCCGCAGGTGGATTGATTCTAATGAATGCCGGTGGAAGAATAAGCGATTTCAAAGGTAATCCCGATTGTTGGTCGGGCAAGGAAGTGCTGGCTACCAACGGAAAATTGCACGAAGAATTAATTTCTATTCTTCAAAATCAATAAATATTTTATATTTTTTTCGTTTGTTACAAATTTATTTTGTACGTTTGTGATGTTAAGTTTTACTATGTAAGATTATAAACCATTAAAAACAAAGCGCTATGGTAATAGATAAGATTGAAAACCTGGAGAATTACGCTTCTTTGAATCCCTTGTTTGCTCAAGCCATCGAGTTCTTGAAACAGACCGATTTGAATGCTCACGAAATCGGTAAAGTGAAATTACAGGGCGATGACCTTGTTGTGAATTTTGCACAAGCAAGACCTAAGACCAAAGAAGAAGCCAAGTTGGAAACACACAATCGGTTTATCGACATTCAGATACCCTTGGATGGTGTGGAAGTGATGGGATATACTCCTCGTGCCGATTTGCCGGAAGCGGAATACAATGCCGAAAAGGACATTACCTTCTATCCGGGACTTGCCGAAAGTTATCTGACCATCAAGCCAGGCATGTTTGCCATCTTCTTCCCCGAAGACGGACACGCACCCGGTGTTACTCCCGATGGAGTGAAGAAAGTGATTGTAAAAGTATTAGTCTGATTCTATCCTAAAACTACTCGTATGCAAGAAGAAATCAAAGCGCCTAAGCTTAAGTTGATAGAAAACGACCCTTGGTTGGAACCTTTTTCGGAAGCCATTGAAGGACGTTATAACAACGTGTTGAAAAAAGAAAACGAACTGACCGATAACGGAAAGAGTACATTGTCGGAGTTCGCTTCAGGATACCTCTATTTCGGTTTGCACCGTACCCGTAGGGGCTGGGTATTCCGCGAATGGGCACCCAATGCCAAGGATGTCTACCTCATCGGTGACTTCAACAATTGGGAAATGCGCCACGAATACCGCTTGAAGAAAGTGAAGCGTGCCGCAGGCATCTGGGAAATCGAACTTAAGCACGATGCCATCAAGCATGGCGATTTGTATAAACTGAAGGTTTGTTGGGAAGGCGGAGAAGGCGAACGTATCCCTGCTTATGCTAACCGTGTGGTGCAAGACGAGACAACCAAAATTTTCAGTGCACAGGTATGGGCACCCGAAACACCTTATAAGTTCCATAAGAAAGTATTCCGTCCCAAGATTGACCCGCTGATGATTTACGAATGCCACATCGGTATGTCACAACAAGAAGAAAAAGTGGGCACTTACAACGAGTTCCGCGAAAAGATTCTTCCACGTGTAGCCGAGGCCGGATACAATTGCATCCAGATTATGGCCATTCAGGAACATCCCTATTACGGAAGTTTCGGATATCATGTATCGAGTTTCTATGCCCCCTCTTCACGTTTCGGTACTCCCGAAGAATTGAAGGAGCTTATCGATACCGCTCATAAAATGGGCATTGCGGTGATTATGGACATCGTACACTCTCATG
>CAZFDP010000121.1:0-5927 GCA_964518185.1 uncultured Phocaeicola sp.
TTCTGTTTACTGGTATTTCTGCTGTGGTATATTTTGTGGTGGGTATCCGTTTTAGTGAGGACTTGATGCCTGATGAATGTACACCGATAGGTGAATTTGCAGTGTTTTCCTTGATAACTATTTTATCAGCCATATTGGTATTTTCATATTGTGTAAAGAAAGGAGTGGTACGTAATATCCTTTTTTATGGTATAGGTGGAATAGTGTTGGCCGAATTATTTTCGGTTTATGTGATTCCTTTTAATGTGGTGAGTTTTTTATATGTAGAATGTGGTGCATTGGTGATATATTTGCTTTATCTCTCATTTCACGAACGAATTAACCGCTATTTTTATATCGCATTGTTTGCTATGGGGTCGGTGGCTTTTCTGTATTCCGTAGATTATATGTTTGAAAAACTGGATGACCATCAACGTGTGCGTATTGAGGTTGTATTGGGCATGAAAGAAGATTTAGCAGGTGCAGGATATAATGTAAATCAGAGTAAGATTGCCATAGGTTCCGGTGGATTGACAGGTAAGGGTTTCTTGAATGGAACACAAACCAAGCTGAAATATGTGCCCGAGCAAGATACTGACTTTATTTTCTGTACAGTAGGTGAGGAGCAAGGTTTTATAGGTTCTGCATCAGTGCTTTTGCTGTATATGTTTTTGATACTTCGTTTGATTTTTTTAGCGGAACGGCAATACTCTCGATTTGGTCGGGTATATGGATATTGTGTATTGAGTATTTTCTTTTTTCATCTTTTCATTAATATAGGTATGGTATTAGGTTTGACCCCTGTTATCGGAATCCCTTTACCATTCTTTAGTTATGGAGGGTCTTCGTTATGGGGTTTTACTATCCTGCTTTTTATTTTTCTTCGTATTGACGCTTCGAGAAGTAAACGTTAGGGATACCTCAGTTGGATACCTACATCGTATACACTCTTTAGTAAGGAATCGTTCATCAAATGCACTATACGAAAAGAAGGATGGTCGTTTTTTTCTTGTAAATGAATTCTTAGAACTTGTTCTTCTGTATATTGTAACAAACCTCCAATACCGTTTCCACACCAATTCCCCCATTCATCTGCTAAATATAGATGAAGGGTGTCTTTTTGGAAGGAAGTACTGTCTTGTAGGTTATGGCTTATTTCCAACCAAATATCTCTGTATGGATAAGATTCTAAATGTCGTATACCGATTTGTATTTCATAATCTCCGGTATTTAACGAAGAGTTAAGTGGATAGAAAAGCGTATCATTCCTTTGCCAGCCTGTATTGGGTACAGGCTGATAGGAATGATAAAGTGTACTTTTATGACAAGCAGTCAACAAGAACAAAAACAGAAGGAATATCTGACCTTTATTCATTATTTGAAGAAGGTTGTTGTTCCTTGGAACCGTTGTGGGGACGTTTGTGACGTTTCTTATTGCGGTTTCCTTCTTTGGACTGTTGTTTGTTGTCCTGCTGAGGGCGCTGGTTGTGATTGTTGTTACCTTCGTTTTGGCTGTTAGGGATGTTCCCGTTGTTATTTTCCTTATTGCTTCCAGCATTATGCCCTTGTCCGTTTCCTTGTTTCTTTTTCTTTTTACGGCTGTTGCTGTTCCCTTTGCGTTTATCAAAGCGGGTCAGACTTTCTTGTTCTACTAAGTCAACAGGTCTTTCCGGTCCATTGTTTTGGCCATTTTCTTCAAGTTTTTCTGGTTTTTCTCCACGCTTGTTCATGTTGATGATTTCAAAAGCACGGTGAGAACTGATAGTAACTCCATTGGCTAAGAAGCTTTTATCGCTTGAATATGTAATGAGGCCTTTAAGGATATCGGCTTTAAAGAAATAGAAGGTTCCATCGATAGTTTCAAGGGTTATTTCTTTACTTGGCAATCTCTTTTGTGATTCAACATATACATCTACTTCGTAGTTGAGGCAGCATTTCAACTTGGCACATTGTCCGGCCAATTTTTGTGGGTTGAGTGAAATGTCTTGAAAACGTGCTGCACTGGTCGATACAGAATTGAAGCTGGTCATCCAAGTTGCGCAACAAAGTTCGCGTCCACAAGGCCCGATTCCACCAATACGTCCGGCTTCTTGGCGTGCTCCAATCTGTTTCATTTCGATACGCACCCGGAAGGCTTCTGCCAACACTTTGATTAATTGACGGAAATCAACGCGTTCGTCAGCTATGTAATAGAATATGGCTTTGTTTCCATCGCCTTGGTATTCTACATCGCCTATTTTCATGTTCAGGTTTAAGTTAAGGGCGATTTGACGGGAACGTATCATTGTATCGTGTTCTTTGGCTTTTGCTTCGTCATATTTTTCCATATCTACCGGCTTGACTTTACGATAGATACGTTTGATTTCTGCATCGGCTTTCAGATTGGCTTTCTTTATTTGTAAAGGAACTAATCTTCCAGTTAATGTTACCACACCAATGTCGTGCCCAGGGCTTGCTTCTACGGCTACAATGTCACCTTTCTCCAACTTCAGTTTGTTACTGTTTTTGTAATAACCTTTTCGGGTATTCTTGAACTGAACTTCCACCAGCTCTTGTTCCTCGGCATTCCCAGGAATGTCGGCTAACCAATCGTAGGTATTCAGTTGTTTATCTTGTCGTCCGCACCCCTTACAGCATAAGCGGCCACTTCCGTTTTTTAATTTAAAATCATTTCTCATATCTTATTTTTGTACTAACAAAACAATCATTTTCAATGCAAAATCGAAAAAGACCATTCTGGCATTTACGTTCTGCTCAATATGTCTTTGGGCCTCACTTAGTTCTTCCATGATTCCCATTACATTCTTTTCATTGACAAATGGGGCAAATCGACTCGAGAAGTTTTGTTCTTCATTATTTAAGTATACCAATGAAGGAGCATGAAAGTTATAGATGAAATTTTCACGTATCATTCGTTGGCAATATGTCAGAAAGTTCTTTTGACGTTCGCGACCCATGGTTGCAACCGTTTCACTCCATTGTTTCATTTCGCGTATTTTCCGCTGGTAGGACAGGCGCATCAGACTGATAAATAATTCGAAAAACAATCGTCCTTCATCGCTTAGATGGATGGTCTCTAAGGCTTTAAGGTAATTCCCTTCGGAACGATGGGCAATGCTTGCTGCATCGGTTTCTTGTAATCCGAATTTATTGGTCAATGCTTCGGCCATGTCTTTTTCGCTAATGCCATGAAGCTGAAAACGTTGTGTACGGCTTTGGATGGTGGTAAGCAAGGTATCGGGTTCTTCTGATACTAATAGAAAAACCGTTTGTAAAGGAGGTTCTTCCAACAGTTTGAGCAGCTTGTTGCTGCATTCCACATTCATCTTTTCGGGTAACCAGATAATCATTACCTTGTATCCTCCTTGACTGGATTTCAAGCTTAACTTGCGGAAAATTTCATCACTTTCCTTTACGTAGATTTGGGCTTGTTGATTTTCGGCTCCCATTTCTTTTAACCAAATGCTGAGGTTAAAATAAGGGGTATTCCCCAAAAGTTCTCTCCATTCGGGAAGGAAATCATCGCTTACTGTATCCTTATTACTTTTTTTCTTAATAACCGGAAATGCAAAATGCAGGTCTGGATGTGCCAGCTTATTGTATTTTATACAATTGGGACAAATGCCGCAGGCGTCTTGCTCGCCGGGATGTTCGCATGATAAATATCGGGCATAGGCTATTGCAAGAGGAAGTTTTCCTGTTCCCTCTCCTCCACAGAGCAATTTTGCATGTGCTATTTTACCTTCTTTCACTTCTCTGATAAGGTATTGCTTTGCTTCCTCCTGTCCGATTACGTCTTTAAAAAACATATCAAGCCAATTTACAAAGAGCAAAAGTAATGAAAAAAAATGAATTCAAAAGATTGTAGGAGAGTATTTATTCATTTGAACTCTTATTTGTCGTGCCAAGTTATAATCGTATGATAGATTTGTAGGGTTGATGACTCTTTATAGAATGTTATCTTGTTGGTAAAACGTCGTTTTGAAGTTGGTAAAACGATGCTTTTAATTGTAAAACTATTATAGGAAAGGTGTAAGAAGATGGGCAAACCAACCGACAAAACGTTTCCACGCAGAACGCTTCTTGTATTCCTCTCGTGTAAGCAGTGTACTGTCTTCTACATCTTTCTTGAACATATCCATCAGCTCGTGTGTCGTTTTCTTGTCAAAAAGGAATGCATTTACTTCATAGTCATACCGAAGGCTTCGGCTATTTAAGTTAGTGCTTCCTACAGTACAATACAAGCTATCTATCATCATGATTTTAGAATGATGAAATCCGCCATTGTATATATAGATGTCTGCACCCTTTTTTCTGAGTTTGTTTGCTATGTAGAAGGCTGCATCTGGTGTAAAGTTTATATCCGATTTTCCGGGAATCATGATTTCTACTTTTACTCCTTTCTTGAGTGCTTGTTTAATCGCCTTTTTTATTATTCGGGTAGGAGTGAAGTATGGATTGATTATCTGCACTTTATCGTCTGCTAATTTGATGGACTCAGCATATGCCCGTCTCATGATTTTATTGGTTTTGCGTGGATGCCGGTCAATGATAGCGACTTTCTTGGTACCAATGTTAGCTGAAGAATCGGCTCGTAATGGATAATAATTGCTTCCCCCTATGTCTTGTTGTGTAGTCTTGTTCCACATATCAAGAAAGATGTCTTGTAAATAGTTAACTCCTTCTCCTTTTATGCGGACATGCATATCTCTCCAATCTCCAATTTCAGGAAGCCCTTCTATGTAATAGTCGGCTATATTCATTCCCCCTGTATATCCTGTTTTGCCATCTATTACGACGATTTTCCGGTGGTCACGATGGAATACATGATTGATATAAGGAAATTGGATAGGGTCGAACTTCACTATTTCTATTCCATCCTTACGGATTTTCTCTAAATGTCTTTTTTTTAGCGGCCGATTATTGGAAGAATTCCCAAAAGCATCAAATATGGCTCTTACTTCAACTCCCTCTTTTGCTTTTTCGGCTAATAATTCAAATGTGAGTTTGGCAATAGAATCGTTGCGGAAATTGAAATATTCCAAATGAATATGGTGTTTGGCCTTTCTGATCTCATTGAATAAGTCTTCAAACTTTTCTTGACCGCTTTTTAAAAGTTTGATTTCGTTTCGGTGTGTTGTAGGAATATTATAAGTCTCTTTTAAGTAGTTGATGAATGCAGTGTCACTCTGTGCCACTATGTGTGAAGTGACAGATAAAAATAAGAATATAATATATAGATATTTATCTTTCAATGCTTTCTACGTTTAATTAAGGCTGCAAAGATACTATTTTTGTGCTAAAATAAAAAGGACTGCCTTCTAAAGACAGCCCTTTTTATCATTATATAAGTGAAATGGATTATTTTACTTCCAAGATTACTACACGGTTCAAGTAGCCCTTTTCAAACATAGGATCAGTACCACCCATAGCCACTTTTTCCAATCTGTCAGCGCTGATACCTTCAGCAATCAAAGCATCGTAAACAGCTTGTGCACGAGCTTCAGACAATCTTTGGTTGATTTCAACAGTACCTGTACCCTTGTCTGCAAAACCTGCAACTTTGTACTTGGTAGTTGGGTTCTTCTTCATTGTTTCAGCCATCAACTTCACGTTAACCATACCTTCTTCGCTGATGACAGATTTGCCAATCTTGAAGAAGATAGCAGCAGAAGCTGCAGATGGAACTTCCTTGATGATTTCCTTGATAACTTCAACAGGAACTTCCTTAACCACTTCCTTGATAACTTCTTTTTCTACGACTGTAGATTTACCCTTGCCACAGCAGAATCTGATACCACCAAAAGTATACTTAAATCCTACAGTCAAACGGGTTGTAGCTTCTGCAGAACGGCAGTCGCTACCCCATCCGAAAATAGAAGGAGTTACACCGTAGCGATTTTCGATATTCAAAGCCCATTTGTTGTTCAAGTTGATGTCAAGTCCCC
>CAZFDP010000122.1:0-5924 GCA_964518185.1 uncultured Phocaeicola sp.
TCTAAAAAATCAGGAGAGGAGATTAAGTAATGAGTAATACTGCAAGTCTTAAGAAGGAATATGCAGAGCGCATTGCTCCTGCATTGAAGGAGAAGTTCCAATACACTTCGAGTATGCAGGTGCCCGTGCTCAAGAAGATTGTTATCAATCAGGGATTGGGTATGGCTGTTGCAGACAAGAAAATTATTGATGTTGCAATCAATGAAATCACAACGATTACAGGTCAGAAGGCAGTGGCTACCATTTCTCGTAAAGATGTTGCAAACTTCAAGTTGCGTAAGAAGATGCCCATCGGTGTGATGGTAACTTTGCGTCGTGAGAGAATGTATGAGTTCTTGGAAAAATTGGTTCGTATTGCTCTTCCTCGTATCCGCGATTTCAAGGGGATTGAGAGCAAGTTTGATGGTCGTGGTAACTATACTTTGGGTATTCAGGAGCAGATTATCTTCCCTGAAATCAACATTGATAGTATTACACGAATATTGGGTATGAACATTACATTTGTTACTACTGCTAAAACAGATGAGGAAGGCTATGCTCTGTTGAAAGAGTTTGGCTTGCCCTTTAAAAATGCTAAAAAATAATAGATATGGCAAAAGAATCAATGAAGGCTCGTGAAGTGAAAAGAGCCAAACTTGTCGCCAAATATGCTGAGAAGCGTGCTGCGTTGAAGAAGCTTGTGAATACAGGAGATCCTGTTGAAGCATATGAGGCAGCCCAAAAATTACAAGCTCTTCCTAAGAATGCAAACCCTATCCGTTTGCATAACCGTTGCAAAATCACTGGTCGTCCAAAGGGGTATATCCGCCAATTCGGACTTTCACGAATCCAATTCCGTGAAATGGCATCAAATGGTTTGATTCCTGGTGTAAAGAAAGCCAGTTGGTAAACACATTGTTAAATATTGTCAGGATAGTCCTGATTAATTTAATTTTTATGATATGACAGATCCAATAGCAGATTATTTGACGAGGTTGAGAAATGCAATCAGTGCAAAGCACAGAGTTGTTGAAGTTCCTGCCTCTAATCTCAAGAAGGAAATCACTAAGATTCTTTTTGAGAAGGGTTACATCTTGAACTATAAGTTTGTAGAGGATGGCCCTCAGGGTACTATCAAAGTTGCTTTGAAGTATGATGCCGTTAACAAGGTGAATGCAATCAAAAAATTGCAAAGAGTATCCACACCGGGTATGCGTAAATATACCGGTTACAAGGATATGCCGAGAGTGATAAATGGATTAGGTATTGCTATTATATCTACTTCCAAGGGTGTGATGACTAATAAGGAAGCTGCCGAACTTAAGATTGGTGGTGAGGTTCTTTGCTACGTATATTAATAGGAGGATTTAATTATGTCAAGAATAGGAAAATTGCCCATTAGTATTCCTGCAGGTGTTACTGTAACGCAGGAAAATAATGTAGTGACAGTAAAAGGACCCAAAGGAGAGTTGAGCCAGTTTGTTGATCCTTCAATTGTAGTTACGGTTGAGGATGGTAATATCACTTTCAATTTGAATGAAAATACAACTGTTGAATTGAAACAACAGCATGCTTTCCATGGACTTTATCGTTCTTTAGTAAACAATATGGTTTTGGGGGTATCTCAAGGATACAAAAAAGAACTTGAATTGGTTGGAGTTGGATATCGTGTATCTAATCAGGGCAATTTGATAGAGTTCTCTTTGGGATATTCTCATAGTATTTTTATTCAGTTGCCTTCAGAAATAAAGGTAGAGACTAAATCTGAGAGAAATAAAAATCCGCTCGTTATTCTGGAGTCTTGTGACAAACAGTTACTTGGTCAGGTTTGTTCAAAAATCCGTTCTTTCCGTAAGCCGGAACCTTATAAGGGTAAGGGTATTAAGTTTGTCGGTGAAGAGATTCGCAGAAAGTCTGGTAAGTCAGCTGGTGCTAAGTAATTTACATAAAAGAGTATTATCATGACAACAAAAATAGAAAGACGTATAAAGATCAAGTATAGAGTTCGGAATAAGATTTCTGGAACAGTTGAGCGTCCGCGTATGAGCGTTTTTAGAAGTAACAAGCAGATTTATGTACAGGTTATCGACGATTTGTCTGGAAAGACACTTGTTGCAGCGTCATCTTTGGGGATGGAAACTATGCCCAAAAAGGAGCAGGCTGCTAAGGTTGGTGAATTGATAGCTAAGAAGGCGCAAGAAGCTGGTATTACGACTGTCGTTTTCGATCGCAATGGTTACTTGTATCATGGGAGAGTAAAGGAAGTGGCTGATGCTGCTCGTAACGGTGGACTTAAATTTTAATAGATATGGCAGTTAATAGAGTTAAAATATCTAGTGATGTAGAGTTGAAGGACAGATTGGTGGCCATTAATCGTGTTACAAAGGTGACAAAAGGTGGCCGTACTTTCACTTTTTCTGCTATTGTTGTAGTTGGTAACGAGGATGGCATCATCGGATGGGGGCTTGGTAAAGCTGGTGAAGTGACGGCTGCGATCGCTAAAGGTGTGGAAGCAGCTAAGAAGAATCTGGTGAAGGTTCCAGTCTTGAAAGGTACCGTTCCTCATGAGCAAACTGCAAAATTTGGTGGCGCAGAGGTATTTATTAAGCCAGCGTCACATGGAACAGGTGTCGTTGCGGGTGGTGCTATGCGTGCTGTACTTGATAGTGTTGGTATTACTGATGTTTTGGCCAAGTCAAAAGGTTCTTCTAACCCTCATAACTTGGTAAAAGCTACAATTCTTGCTTTAAGTGAGATGCGTGATGCACGTACTGTAGCTCAGAACAGAGGTGTAAGTTTGGAAAAAGTATTTAGAGGATAAGGAGGTCTATTTATGTCAACTATAAAGATTAAACAGGTTAAGAGTAGAATTGGTGCTCCCGCTGATCAGAAGCGTACTTTGGATGCATTGGGTCTTAAGAAGTTGAACCGTGTGGTTGAACACGAAGCTACTCCTTCTATTCTTGGAATGGTTGCAAAGGTAAAGCACTTGGTTGCCATTATTGAAGAATAAGGTATTATTGGTTATAAAAAAAGTAACAAGATGAAATTAAATAGTTTACAACCTGCTGCAGGTTCTACAAAGACAAGAAAGAGAATTGGACGTGGTCCGGGTTCTGGTTTGGGTGGAACTTCTACGAGAGGTCATAAGGGTGCAAAATCTAGATCTGGTTATAAAACTAAGATTGGTTTTGAAGGTGGTCAGATGCCCCTTCAGCGTCGTGTACCTAAGTTTGGCTTTAAGAATGTAAATAGAGTAGAGTATAAGGCTATCAATTTGGATACAATCCAGACTTTGGCTGATGCTAAAAAACTGACAAAGGTTTCTGTAGAAGATTTGGTGGCTGCCGGCTTTATTTCTTCTAAACAGTTGGTGAAGATACTTGGCAACGGTAATTTGACAACTAAACTTGAGGTGGAAGCTCATGCTTTTTCAAAGAGTGCAGTTGCTGCTATCGAAGCCGTTGGTGGTAATGCTGTAAAACTCTGAGTCCAATGAGAAGGTCTATTGAAACATTGAAGAATATATGGAATATTGAGGATCTGAGAAATAGGATCCTCATTACCATTGGTTTCATTGCAATCTATCGGTTTGGCTCATATGTGGTTCTTCCGGGTATTGATGCCAATATGTTGACCCGATTGCATGAACAAACTGGTGAAGGTCTTATGGCCTTGTTGAATATGTTCTCAGGTGGTGCTTTTTCTAATGCTTCTATCTTTGCATTGGGAATCATGCCGTACATTTCTGCTTCGATTGTGATTCAGCTTTTGGCCATCGCTGTACCTTATTTCCAAAAGTTGCAGCGTGAAGGTGAGAGTGGTAGAAGAAAAATTAATCAGTATACACGTTATCTTACTATATTTATTCTTTTGCTTCAAGGACCTTCTTATTTGATAAACCTGAAAATGACGGCCGGGGCAGCTTTGAATGCTTCAGTAGATTGGACATTGTTCATGATTACTTCTACAATCATTCTGGCTGCGGGAAGTATGTTTGTTCTGTGGCTCGGTGAGCGCATTACTGATAAGGGTATTGGTAACGGTGTATCCATGATTATTATGATTGGTATCATTGCTCGTCTGCCTCAGTCTTTTATTCAAGAACTGACTACCCGTTTGGCTTCTCCCAATGCTGGTGGTCTGATTATGTTCTTGTTTGAGATTGTTGTGCTGTTGGGTGTTACAGCTGCTGCTATCATGTTGGTGCGTGGTGTTCGTAAAGTGCCTGTACAATATGCCAAACAGACAGCTGGAAATAAACAGTACGGTGGTGCTAGACAGTATATTCCCTTGAAGGTGAATGCTGCCAATGTCATGCCGATTATCTTTGCTCAGGCTATCATGTTCATTCCTATCACCATCATTGGTTTTTCCAATGTTGATGAGGCAAATGGTTTTATGCGTGCATTGGTTGATCATACGAGTTTCTTGTACAACTTTATCTTTTTCGTGTTGATATTGTTGTTCACTTACCTCTATACAGCCATCACCATCAATCCGACACAAATGGCAGAAGATATGAAACACAACAATGGTTTCATTCCAGGTGTCAAGCCTGGTAAGAATACTGCAGAGTATATTGACATTATTATGTCACGTATCACTCTTCCAGGTTCAATCTTCCTTGGTGTTATTGCCGTTTTGCCTGCATTTGCAGGTGTGTTCGGTGTACAGCCTGAGTTTGCTCAATTCTTTGGTGGAACTTCCTTGTTGATTCTTGTTGGTGTGGTGTTGGATACATTACAGCAGGTAGAGAGCCATTTGGTGATGCGTCATTATGACGGACTTTTGAGTTCTGGTAGAATAAAAGGGCGTTCTGGGGTAGCAGCTTATTAATTGATAAGTAATATCAAAGGATGATATTTCTTAAGACTGAAGATGAGATAGAGTTGCTTCGCCAAAGTAATCTCCTTGTAGGGAAGACTTTGGCTGAAGTAGCCAAACTGATAGGGCCGGGAGTGACGACTGCCTATTTGGATCGTGTGGCTGAAGAGTTTATTCACGATAATGGTGCTGTTCCCACTTTCAAGGGCTTTCCAAATCCGAATGGGGCACCTTTTCCGAGTAGTCTTTGCACTTCTGTCAATGATCAGGTGATTCATGGAATACCCAACGATATTCCTTTGAAGGAGGGTGACATCGTTTCGGTTGATTGTGGAGTACTGTTGAACGGTTTTTGTGGTGATTCAGCCTACACGTTTTGTGTTGGTGAGGTTTCTCCTGAAGTGCGTAGGTTGTTGTCTGCAACGAAAGAGTCTCTTTACGAAGGTATTCGTCAGGCTGTTCATGGAAAACGTTTGGGTGATATCGGTTATGCCGTACAGCAATATGCCGAATCTAAAGGTTATGGTATAGTGCGTGAGTTTGTCGGTCATGGTATTGGGCGGGAAATGCATGAAGATCCTCAAGTTCCGAATTATGGTCGCCGTGGTACGGGGACTTTGATGAAGCGGGGGTTATGCATCGCTATAGAGCCGATGATTACCATGGGGAGTCGACAGATATATCTAGAGAATGATGGATGGACTGTCAGAACACGAGACGGTAAGTGTGCTGCTCATTTTGAGCATACGGTAGCTGTAGCGGCGGGTAAGGCTGAGATTCTCTCTTCGTTTCAGTATATAGAAGAAATATTAGGTGATAAAGCAATTTGATAAGTATGGCAAAACAGTCTGCAATAGAACAGGATGGAGTGATTGTCGAGGCATTGTCTAATGCAATGTTTCGTGTTGAATTAGAAAACGGACATGAGATTACAGGGCATATCTCAGGCAAGATGAGAATGCATTACATTAAAATATTGCCTGGAGACAAGGTCAGGGTAGAGATGTCTCCTTATGACTTGTCAAAAGGGCGAATAGTATTTAGATATAAATAAAAAGATAAGATATGAAAGTAAGAGCATCATTAAAGAAACGTACGCCGGATTGCAAAATCGTTAG
>CAZFDP010000123.1:0-5922 GCA_964518185.1 uncultured Phocaeicola sp.
AAGCCGCTCTCTTTGTAGCCAGCCATCCGGGCGAAGTATGTCCCGCCAAGTGGAAGCAAGGTGCCGAAACGTTGAAGCCGAGCATTGACTTGGTAGGTAAAATCTAAAATTAAAACACTTTGCCCCAATTGTCATCCTGAGCGAAACGAAGTGTAGTGAAGGATCTCAAAACATCAACGTTATGCATACAGATCCTTCGCGAAGCTCAGGATGACAAAATGATAGAAAGTATACTATTAATCAAAACTATACAACGATGTTAGATCAAGCTATCCTCCAGCAATTGCGCGAGATATTCCAAAGCCTCGACGCACAATATACCTTCCGCCTCATTGTTGACAGTAGTCGGCCTGAAGCCGAAGAAATGCGCGCTTTTTTAGCCGATGTGGCTTCGACCAACGAACATTTGACGTGTGAACTGAATCAGACATTCCAGGATAACAGCCTTGAATTCGCTCTGTTGAAGAATGGTGAAGAGACCGGAATCACTTTCCGGGGTATTCCTAACGGACATGAATTCACCTCCTTGCTCTTGGCCGTACTTAATGCCGATGGTAAGGGTAAGAACCTGCCGGACGAAGGAATTACCCGGCGCATCCGAGCTTTGCAAGGCGATATTTGCCTGCAGACGTATGTATCGCTCACCTGCACCAATTGTCCGGATGTGGTACAGACCTTGAACATCGTGGCATTGCTGAATCCGAATATCCGTCATGAAATGGTGGATGGTGCTCTCTTTCAAAACGAAGTGGACAAACTGAAGATTCAGGCAGTTCCTTCTGTCTTTGCCAACGGAAAACTCATCCATGTAGGACGTGGCTCGTTGGGCGAGCTGTTGGAAAAGTTGGAGGAATGTTATTCGGTAGCAGAAGGAAACGATGATTGTACACTTGTACAAAGAGAATTCGATGCCCTTGTTGTGGGTGGCGGACCGGCCGGTGCTTCTGCTGCCATCTACTTGGCACGCAAAGGCTTGCGTGTGGGAATGGTGGCCGAGCGTATCGGGGGGCAAGTCAAAGAAACGGTAGGTATCGAGAACCTTATTTCCGTTCCTTATACTACAGGAAATGAATTGGCCGACAATTTGCGTACACACCTGACTCGCTATCCTATTGAATTGTTCGAAAACCGCAGGATAGAGCATACCGAATTGAAAGGTAAGATGAAGCAGATTATTGCCAAAGGGGGTGAAGTGTTCAGTGCTCCTTCGGTCATTATCGCTACAGGAGCCGGTTGGAGACACCTGAATGTGCCGGGCGAATCGGAATACATCGGTCGTGGAGTAGCTTTCTGTCCGCATTGCGACGGGCCGTTCTATGCCGGTAAGGAAGTGGCGGTGGTAGGTGGAGGCAACTCGGGTATCGAAGCAGCCCTCGACCTGGCAGGCATCTGCAAGAAGGTGACGGTCATTGAATTTATGGATACGCTGAAAGCCGACCAAGTATTGCAGGACAAGGTACGAAGCTTACCTAATGTAGAGGTCTTGACCTATACCCAAACCATACAAGTAGTGGGCAATGGCGAGAAAGTAACTGCCATCCGGTTGAAGAACCGTGAAAATGGAGAAGAACGTGAATTGCCGTTGGATGGAATCTTTGTACAGATAGGATTGAGTGCCAACAGTCAGGCTTTCCAAGGTGATTTGAAGATGAGTCGCATCGGAGAAATCCTGATTGACGAACGTTGTCGTACCAATCTGCCGGGTGTCTATGCTGCCGGTGATGTTTCTTCCGTGCCTTACAAACAGATTATCATCGCTATGGGTGAAGGAGCGAAAGCGGCCCTCTCGGCATTCGACGACCGGATACATAGTTGATAATTATGTCATCCTGACGACCGTAGAAAGGAAGGATCTGTATACATCCACGCTTTGTTTTCTCAGATCCTTCACTTCGTTCAGGATGACAAGGGCGAAAAGGTTCCATTCAGGATGACAAGTGGTGATGATGGCATTTCAATACCCGATGCGGAAGATGACCGTGTCCCAATAATTCGATGGGGCATCCGAAGTGCTCTTCCAACCACTCGATGGGCACTTCCGTATCGGGATGATAGTCCAACGTTTCGTTTACACAGGCTATGGTCTTGACATTCTGAAGCACAGTACCGATATCGTGGCTCACCAAGATGATGGCCCGTTCCTGGTTTATTTCCTCCAATAGAGAATAGAGCTTTGCTTCGAACCGTTTGTCTATATAGGTGTTGGGCTCGTCCAAGACAATCACTTCAGGATTGGACACAAGGGCACGTCCCAGTAAGGCCCGCTGCAACTGGCCGCCACTCAACTCTCCGATGGAACGGTTTTCCAGTCCCTCCAACCCCATACGTTCAATGATACGTCTTACCTGTTCGTGATGATTTTCGGTATATTTGCCGAAAAGGGATTTCTGTTTGCTTAATCCCGAAAGTACCACCTCATATACGGAAATGGGGAATTTCTTGTCTATCGAGTTGTATTGAGGCAGATAACCCATGGTAATTTCGGGTACCTGCTTCCCATTCTTGTAGAAACGGATACTTCCTTGCAAAGGGCGATGCAATCCCAATATGTTTTTAATAAGGGTAGTCTTTCCCCCTCCATTGGGACCGATAATCCCTAAAAAATCGTGCTCATAAACCGTAAGGTTCACTTGGTTCAGTACGACTTTTCTGTCATACCCGGCAGAGAGGTTGGTTATTTGTATCAAAGGATTCGGCATATTCTGTTTGGGTTATTTGCTCAGTGAGCGGGCAATGTTAATCATTTCGTTGGGCCAATGATAGTCGAGCGGATTGATGGGTACTACTCCTATCCCTAATTCTCCGGCAATGAGGAGTGCATTGTGCATATCAAATTCCTTCTGGACGAAGATGATGTCTGCTTTTTCTTTCCGGCAGGTCTCTATCAATTCTTTCAGTTGGGCGGGTGATGGCTGTTTTCCATTATCTTCTATGCTGATTTGTTTCAGTCCATAGTCGCGTGCAAAATAGCTGAGTGCCGGATGATAAATCAGGAAGGTGCGGTTGGCGTCAGTCAGAAGCACACGGATAATGCTGTCGGTTTGGGCAATGGTTTGCTTCAAGCTGTCGAGGCGCATCTTGAATGTTTCCTTACGGGTGGAGTCGATGGAGCATAAGGCAGCATAAATGTTTTCGGCTATAATTTGTGCATTCTTGCAAGAGTTCCAGATGTGTGGTTCTACTCCTCCGGGATGTACATGGTCGCCATGTCGATGTTCCTTTCCGCGGATAAGGGAAAGACCTTTGGATGTATCGAATACTTTGAGATGAGGCGAATTGGCTTGCAGTTTCTTCATCCATGCCTGTTCAAATCCGATATACCCTATTCGTAAGTAGGCGGTACTTTTATCCACCTCCATCAGCTGTTGGGGGGTAGGGTCGTATGTTTCCGGGCTGCTGCCTTTCGGCACCATGCTTATCACATGATATTCATCCCCTGCAATAGCTTCGGTAAAGTAGCGTAAGGGTTCCAAAGTAACCATTAATGTTGGTTTTCCGTTGCCCCTTTCCGATTCTTTGCAGGCGGTTAGGCTTGCAAAGATTATTAATAAATAGATTACTCTTTTCATACTTCTTTCTTTTTTTGTCATCTAGTCTTTTCTTTCTGTCATCCTTTTCTTCTTTCATCCATTTTCCCCTTTTGTCATCCTGAGCGAAGCGAAGGATCTGTATACATCCACGCTTTGTGCTCTCAGATCCTTCACTACACTTCGTTCCGTTCAGGATGACAAAGGCGAAAAGTATTCCGTTCAGGATGACAAGGATGGAATAATTTCTTATTCATGATAAAAGCGTGTAGCTCTCAGTATTTCTCTTTTTCCTCCCGGAGGTCCCGGCAATCGTTCCACCGTAAACCCGGCAGTTTGCAGCATCCGTCTCACCACTCCCTTCGCACAATAGGTTGTCAATATTCCACCTTCATTCAAGACTTCATACAGCATGTTGAAAAGAGACTGCTCCCACATCTCGGGTTGTTTCTCGGGGGCGAAGGCATCAAAATAAATGATGTCGTATTTCCCCTCGAAGGGATAGGTTGTAAAGTCACCTTCTATTTTATGCAGGGTAAACCAAGGCGACAAATCGGTATCTGTTCCCCACGGAGCCTGATGAATGGCATAATAATCTTCTTCATGTCCTTGGTTGATGATAGACGGATAATCTAATTTCCGTACGGTTTCTTCGTTCAGGGGATAGCGTTCTATACCGGTGTAGTACACCTTGCGTCCCATTTCTTCGGCACTCAGGAGGGTAAGGAAACAGTTCAGTCCTGTACCCAATCCTATTTCCAATATACGAGGGTGGAGGACCGGTGAATGTTTCAATCCCATATCAATAAAGATATGTTGCGATTCGGTGAGTGCACCCTTTATGGAATGATAATGCTCATCCAAGTGGGGTACATAGAGTGTATAGCTCCCGTCGGCTGTCTTTTCCAGATTCAAACTCATAAATCATACATTTAAAATAGCGAAGTAATCCCCAGTGCAGTGAGGGTAATGACTATGTATCGGAAGGTTTTCCCTAAAAACATGGCGATGGCGGTAATCCATACATTGGCTTTCATCAGTCCCAGTACCACCCCAATGGCTTCTCCTAAAAAAGGTATGAACATGAAGAATGCCATCCAGGCTCCTCTGCCCTTTACAAAGCGTTCGGCCCTTTCTAATTTCTTCTTGTTCACTCCGAAATATTTTTCTATCCAAAGCATGTTTCCTAATGAGCCTAACCAGTAGCACGTCATTCCGCCTATCATGTTTCCGGCCACAGCAGCCAGTACACATATTACGGGATTCAGTCCCATACTTACAAGGGCTGCCAATACAGCTTCCGAGCTGAACGGAACCACTGTACCCGCTATCAAGGCTGAAAGGAACATACCTACGTATCCCCAGTCTATCAGGAATTGAAGAATTGCATCCATAGGTTATAACCGGTTAGAAGAATGATACCTACAAAGGTAACAATGAAAAGCACGCCCGAGAAGCGGTTTCGTGTTAAAGTAAACAAATGAGCCGCTAAAAAAGAAGTGCAGATAAGCTGTACGGGCAGTAGCGGTTGTAAATGCTGTGGTTGTAATAAGGTTATGGCCGTAGCCCAATGTGCCGCTACCACCAAAAAGGACAAATAGACACGTGTACGGGTCTTGTCTTGATAGGATACTTGGAAATAGTGGATGCCGCTTATCAATTGAAGGAGGCAAACAAATCCCCACGATATCCAGTAGGATAGAGGTGAAAGTCCGTAATCAATGGACTGGAAGTTCACCAATTCTTGCCAAGGAGATGCAACCAAAGACAAATCTTCGTTCCAGTATGCATAACCAAACAATATCCAATAGGGGGCTGCGATACCTAACAGGCAAGCAAAAAAACTTTTCAGACTCAGTGAACGGAAACTGAAAGTGCTTGCTAAGAAAAGGGGGGCAAAATACAGCAGTCCCGGGAAAGACAGACTTCCCAAAGCCAAGAAAAAGAAGGCATGGAAAAGGCTGGACGAAGCATAAGACGATTCGTAGCTTCTGAACAGATGAATGACGGCCAGCAGAAAGGCCAGGGGAGTAAAATTGCTCCATTCAAACGGATGCAGGAATATTAATGCTGCAAACAGACTCCAATAAATACCAACCGGCAAGGTGGTACGTGTGCGGATGAGTGTAAATGTGGTATTGGCCTCAATCATCAGATATCCTGTCAGGGCAGCAATCCCAAATGTTCCCAAATCCTGCCAGGAATCGAGACTCATTATCCAAACAAGCAGACAATATAGGATAACAACGGGAAGGGTCATCCTTCCCGTTGCCACATTTATTTGGAATCTGTTTTCTCTCATCTAAGCACTTTTTAGGACTCAGTGCAAAAGTAATGAATTTATGCTGAAGTTCATTCAAACAAAGGTGTAAAAATAACCTTCACATCTGTCACG